>JAJFIJ010000382.1 GCA_021775105.1 Rhodospirillales bacterium
TTTGCAACTCAACATGCACCTGCATTAGAAGGAGGTCGATATGAGCATTAACTTGACCGTTCCGAACAACACGGAAACCCCGGAACTGAAACCCCGGATCACTGTCGTTGGCGTTGGTGGCGCCGGTGGCAATGCTGTGAACAACATGATCCAGCGTGAACTGGGTGGTGTGGATTTTGTTGTCACCAACACGGACGCACAAGCCTTGTCACAGTCAAAGGCCGAGCGCCGAATTCAGCTGGGTGCGCATCTTACCCAGGGCCTGGGTGCAGGGGCCAAGCCCGAAATTGGTCGCGCCGCCGCAGAGGAAGCGATTGAAAACGTTCTTGGCGAGCTCGATAATTCTCACATGGCTTTTGTCGCTGCCGGGATGGGCGGCGGGACAGGTACTGGTGCAGCGCCCGTCATCGCCCGTGCGGCCAGAGAGGCTGGCATCCTGACCGTCGGTGTTGTCACCAAACCCTTCCAGTTTGAAGGTTCTCACCGCATGAAACTGGCGGAACAGGGGATTGAAGAACTTGAGCAGTATGTTGATACCCTGATCATCATTCCGAACCAGAACCTGTTCAGAATAGCCAACGAAAGCACAACCTTCTCGGATGCATTCGCAATGGCTGATCAGGTACTGTACTCAGGCGTTCGTGGAGTCACCGACCTGATCGTGATGCCCGGGTTGATCAATCTTGATTTTGCCGATATCCGCTCTGTCATGAGTGAAATGGGCAAAGCCATGATGGGCACCGGTGAAGCGGAAGGAGAGCGCCGCGCGCTCGATGCTGCCGAAGCCGCTATCGCCAATCCATTGCTGGAAGATACCTCAATGAAGGGTGCCAAAGGGGTTTTGATCAACATTACCGGCAGCGATGATATTACGCTGTTTGAAGTTGATGAAGCCGCCTCCCGGATACGCTCCGAAGTTGATGAAGACGCCCGGATTATTGTCGGCTCGGCGTTTGATCCAAGTCTGGAAGGCGTGATGCGGGTTTCCGTCGTGGCGACCGGCATTGATGCCAATGCGTCGCGTATGCCAGCGCCGATCACACTTAACGTTTCCGATGAACCGCATACGCACACGGTTCCTGAAGTGGAGACCGGTGAAGTATCCCTGAAGTTTGAAGCGGTACAACCCCTGGCCGCAGAAACGCGTTCTGAAGCCATCGTCGCTGAAGAGTCTGTTTCGGAACCGGAAACGCCTGTCCTGACATCAGAAACGGAACAGGCCATCGATGTTGCGAGCGAACAAACACCCACATTATCCGCTCTGGAACAGTTGGTCAAAGCCGCAGAAGAACCCGTTTCCGATGAAACCGCAGTTTCTGACCCGACCCCACAGGACGAACACATTGCAACCGAAATCGAAGAACAGCCTGAGCTTTCAAGCGAATCGGTTAAGGTTGCTGAGTCGGAAGTGGTGGAAGAACTTGTCCAGCCCGTCGTGGCGGCACCGGCGATGGGTGCTGCGGATGCGTTTATTCCGCCAAAACCAACCACTCCGACTGAACCTGCGAAATTGGCAAAACCCGATCCTTTTCGGGCGGCTGATATGACCAATGGTGGCGGTGAACAGAAACCTGCCCCGGATGGTCCCGCTGAAACCCGCCGTCCAAGCCTGTTTGAAAGGGTCACCCGCAGCGGGCGCGCCGCATTTGATCGGGTAGGGGGTTCCGATAGTGCGCAAGTCACTGATATAACGGAAAAATCCCCACCTGCAGAGCCGAAAATGAGCGCTCCGGCGCGACCGGCATCCGGGATGGCTCCGCCACCCATGCGTGCCGCGGGCGCACAGGGAGAGATGACCGGTCTGGCCCCCGCCCCCGTTCAGCATGAACAGGAAGACGCAGACGCGGATGATCTGGACATTCCGGCCTTTCTGCGCCGTCAGGCCAATTGAAAGAAAAGGACCTAGTCGATTGATTGCAAAGGTAACACTCGGAAACAAAGAGTGATTTGTAGGTGCCCGGGGATGTTGATACACACATCCTCGGAGTCCCGCCCTTTGTCATGTGATTTCATGTCGTCGGTGAGTGGTTCCAAAATTGAATATCCGGTCACTTCAGGGCGTCCGGGACAGAAATTTAGATAACCGAGTGCTGTAACAATATGAAACCTGTTAATGCCAATCCGATATCAGATCGCATGAACGTCAAATTCGTGTGTCAGCGCACTCTGAAACAGATTGCATTTTGCGAAGGGGTTGGACTTCACTCTGGTGAGCCGGTTTCACTGATTCTTCATCCGGCGCCCGCCGGTAGTGGAATTGTTTTCAAACGTTCCGATGTTGACGTTGATAAAGCGATTGTTGCAGCTAGTTGGGACAATGTTGTTGATACGCGGCTCTGCTCGACAATTGGCAATGAACACGACGTTCGTGTGTCGACGGTTGAACATCTGATGGCGGCTCTGTCGGGTTGCGGTGTCGACAATGCGCTGATTGAAATTGACGGTCCGGAAGTTCCGATCATGGATGGCAGCTCAGGGCCTTTTGTAAAACTGATTGAAACCGCAGGGCTGGTTGAACAGGATGAGCCGCGCCGGGTTATTCGAATTCTCAAATCCGTCGAAGTACAGGTTGGCGAATCGCGTGCGGTCCTGGAACCCGCTGAGCGTTGTTCTCTGGATGTTGAAATAGATTTCAAGGGCACGGCCGTTGAAGAACAGGCCCTGAATGTAGGTTTCGTTAACGGCGCATTCTGTAAGGAACTGGCAAGCGCCAGAACTTTTGGCTTCTTGCATGAAGTTGAGGCCATGCGCGCTGCCGGACTGGCCAGAGGCGGGTCGCTGGATAATGCCATTGTTGTGGATGGTGCCAAAATCATGAATGAAGACGGTCTCCGGTTTGACGATGAGTTTGTCCGTCACAAAATCCTTGATGCCGTCGGTGATCTCTATCTGGCAGGTGCTTTGATTGTTGGCTCGTTCTCCGGAGCGCGTTGCGGACATGCGATCAATAATAAACTGCTTCATGCGTTGTTTGCCGATGAAGACGCCTGGTGCTACGACGTGATCAGCGGCGAAGATATGAAAAATGCCGTTGATGGCGGAATTTGGACTGAAGAAGTCGTTGCCGCCGGGGTTGCATGAAGGTCTAAATCAGGAATCAGTATCCGGAAACTGAGTTGACGAACCCCGCCCAGGCGGGGTTTTTGTTTATTGGCTTATTATGATTGCAGCGGACTTGCTTTTGTCCTCCCAGGCTATGATATAATCTATGCGTTCAATTGCAGATGAGGGTGCCGAATTTCCATGCCGACAAGCCTGTTCGTTCAGAATTTGCAAAACCGCCTGTCGCTCAGGCGTATTGTAATTGCCTGTCTGCCCGTTGTTGCAGTCATTTTGTCCGGCTGTGCCAGTGAGGAAAAGAAAGAATACACCGAACGCCCGGTTGAAGAGATCTACAATGAAGCGATCGATTTCATTCAGCAAAAGCAGTATTCCGATTCGACTGAAAAATTCGATGAAGTTGAACGCCAGCACCCTTACTCCGTCTGGGCGACCAAAGCCCAGATCATGGCGGCCTATGCCTATTATCAGGCCAACCGCTATGATGACGCGATTGTCGCCCTCGACCGTTTTATCCAGCTTCATCCGGCTAATAAAGATATTGCCTATGCCTATTATCTGAAAGCGCTCAGCTACTACGAGCAGATTTCGGATGTTGACCGGGATCAGAAAATGACGTCGTTGGCACTGGCGTCACTGAACGAGCTGGTGACCCGGTTCCCCAATTCGAAATACGCCCGTGATGCCAAACTGAAACTTGATCTGACCTACGACCATCTGGCTGGCAAGGAGATGGAAATCGGGCGCTACTATCACGATCAGGGCCATTATCTGGCGGCGATCAACCGTTTCAAGCTGGTCGTCGGTGAGTATCAGACAACGACCCATGTGCCGGAAGCCCTGCACCGCATGTCGGAAGCCTATTACGCGCTCGGTCTGCCGGGTGAAGCCAAGAAATTCGCCGCCGTTTTGGGACACAATTTCCCGGGCAGCGAATGGTATATCGATTCCTATGAGATGATTGAGAAAAAGCAGGTCCGCAAGGAAAAGGAGCCGGAAAAGGCATGGTATGAAATCTGGAAGGGTTTCTAGAAATTGACCGGCCATGCTGAGTAGCCTTTCCATCCGCGATGTTGTTTTGATCGGACGGCTCGATTTATCCTTCCATGATGGCCTGTGTGTGCTGACCGGCGAAACCGGGGCGGGTAAGTCGATTCTACTGGATGCTTTGGGGCTGGCGCTGGGGGTCCGTGCTGAAGCGCGTCTGGTGCGCCACGGAGCTCAGCAGGCTGCCGTCACCGCCAGTTTTGATTTGCCGGAAGATCACGAAGCGTGTCGCCTGCTGACTGAACACGGACTTGAATTGGAAAATGGCGAACTGCTTCTGCGCCGGGTGCTAACCACCGATGGCCGATCCAGAGCCTTCATCAATGACCAGCCGGTCAGTGTTAGCCTGTTGCGCGATGTTGGTAACCATCTGGTCGAGATCCACGGTCAGTTCGATAATCAGAAGCTGCTCAATCCCGGTGCCCATCGTGGCCTGCTGGATGCGTTTGGCAGTTACCGGGGCCTGTTGTCGGAGGTCGCCGGAACGTTCGCCACGTGGCGGGTCAGGGCCGAAGAGAAGGCCCGAATGGAAGCTGATATCGAAGCTGCCCGACAGGACGAAGAATACCTTCGCCATGCCGTTGATGAGCTGGCGGCACTGGCGCCGGAACCCGGTGAAGAAAGCAAGCTGGCCGAACAGCGCAGCCTGATGATGAATGCCGAAGACCTGATGTCGGCGATGAACGAAGCGATATCCGAACTGGCTCAGACCAAGGGGGCCGATGAGAAACTGCAAAAGGCCGCCCGTGCCCTCGGGCGTGTTGCGGAAAAGGCGGAAGGCCGACTGGACGGGGTGATTACCGCACTGGACCGCGCGATCAATGAAGCGGCTGAGGCGAGCAATCTTCTGGAACGCGTGTCCGCCGACCTCAGCCTCGATCCGATGGAACTTGAACGTGCCGAAGAACGCCTGTTTGCGCTCCGTGCGCTGGCCCGCAAGCACAGCGTTCAGGTTGATGATCTGTCCGCCCTTCAGGCGCGGATGGTAGCCCAGTTGGCTGCCATTGAAGATGGCGGTGCCGAACTCGCCCGGCTGACCCGCGAAGAAGCGGCAGCGAAAGCGGTTTATGCGTTAAAATCGGCAGAATTGACAACAGCCCGCAAGGACGCTGCGACGGGCCTCGACAAGGTGGTTTCAACCGAACTTGAGGCGCTTAAGCTGGGCCGGGCGGAATTCGTTACCGACATCACACCAACCGGAGAAGACGGCTGGACTGAACAGGGAGCGGACCGCGTTGCGTTTCTGGTGGCGACCAATCCGGGCGCACCTGCCGGACCCTTGGCGAAGATCGCGTCCGGCGGCGAAATGGCGCGGTTCATGCTGGCCCTCAAGGTCGTACTTGCAGAAGCCGATCCGGTCGCGGCGATGGTGTTCGATGAAGTCGACGCCGGAGTCGGAGGCGCTGTCGCCTCCGCCGTCGGTGAACGTCTGGCGACCCTGGCGAAGACGTCCCAGGTCATGGTTGTCACCCATTCACCACAGGTCGCGGCCAAGGGCGCGTGGCATTTACGGGTATCCAAAGCAGATGCGCCATCAGACAACGGCAGCGACCCTCAGGTTCTGACGTCCGTTGATCCGCTTGATGATGCCGAACGCAAGGAAGAGATCGCCCGCATGCTGGCCGGCAGTCAGGTGACCGAAGAAGCCCGCGCTGCCGCCGACAGTTTACTGGCTGGCGCAATCTGATGGCGGATCAGGCGGCTGAAGTCTCGGTCGACGATCTGCTGCCGCTGGAAGCCAGCAGCGAACTGGAACGTCTGGCCGCTAAAATCGCCATCCACGACAAGGCCTATCACCAGAACGATGCACCGACGATCACCGATGCCGACTACGATGCGCTGCGTCAACGCAATGACGCCATCGAAGCCCGGTTCCCCGATCTGGTGCGTGCCGACAGCCCATCGAAGCGTGTCGGTGCCGCTGTCAGGGAAGGTTTCTCGAAGGTCGAACATGCCAAACCCATGCTGTCGCTTGGCAATGCGTTTTCCGATGACGACATTGAAGAGTTTTTCGAACGTATACGGCGGTTTCTCAATCTCGACACCGGCCAACCCATTGAAGTTGTCGGTGAACCGAAAATCGATGGCCTGTCGGTCAGTGCGCGCTACGAAGGCGGCAAACTGGTGCAGGGGGCGACGCGCGGCGATGGCACAACCGGCGAGAACATTACCGCCAATCTTCGGACCCTCACAGACCTTCCGCAAATCATCGGTGCTGCCGATGTCCCCGATGTGCTTGAGGTCCGGGGCGAGGTTTATATGTCAAAGGCCGATTTCAGCGCCCTCAACGCCCGTCAGGAGGCCGCAGGCAACAAACTCTTCGCCAACCCCCGTAACGCTGCAGCGGGCAGCCTGAGGCAGTTGGATCCGGAAATTACGCGGGCACGGCCGCTGTCGATGTTTGCTTACGCAGCGGGCGATATCTCGGCCCCCTTTGCCCCCTCTCAATGGACGTTTCTCGACAAACTCAAAGCGTGGGGGTTTGTTACCAATCCGCTGACCAGACTGTGTCAAACCGCCGAAGGTGTCATCGCGCTTTATCGTCACATCGGCGCGCTTCGCGCCGATCTCGATTACGACATCGATGGCATGGTCTACAAGGTCAACGATTTTGCCTGGCAAGAACGCCTGGGGTTCGTATCACGCGCGCCGCGCTGGGCCATCGCCCACAAGTTCCCCGCCGAAAAAGCCGAAACCACCTTAAATGAAATTACCATTCAGGTCGGTCGCACCGGTGCCCTGACGCCGGTCGCCAATCTGCAACCGGTAACCGTTGGCGGCGTTGTCGTCTCAAGGGCGACGCTTCACAACGCCGACGAGATCGAGCGCCTTGGGGTGCGTGAAAAGGACCGGGTGATCATCCAGCGGGCCGGGGATGTCATCCCGCAGGTGGTGTCCGTGGTCATCGACAAACGCCCCGATGACACAAAGCCGTTCCAGTTCCCGACAACCTGCCCCGAATGCGGCAGCGTCGTCGTTCAGGAAGAGGGGGAGGTCGTGCGCCGCTGTTCCGGAGGCCTGATCTGCCCGGCGCAGGCGATTGAACGGCTGAAGCATTTTGTTTCGCGCAACGCCTTCGACATTGAAGGCCTTGGCGGCAAACATATCGAAAATTTCCGTAATGACGGTCTGATCAAAACGCCTTCCGATATTTTCAGGCTGCCTGATCACCGCGACAAGCTGGAAGGCCGTGAAGGCTGGGGCGACAAATCCATCGACAATCTGTTTCAGGCCCTTGAAGACCGCAAACACATTGAGTTGCCACGCTTCATCTTCGCCCTCGGCATTCCGCACGTCGGACAGGCGACGGCGCGGCTGTTGGCCAAACAGTATGTCTCGCTCAAGGGCTGGATTGCGGCGATGGAAGACGCCACGATCATTGGCTCGGAGGCCTTTTCCGACCTGACCAATATCGATGGTATCGGCCCCGCCGTGGCAAACGACATCATCGCCTTCATCCGCGAACCCCATAACCGCGACGAGCTTGAGCGGTTGAACACCCTGCTCGACGTTCAGAACTTCGAAGCCCCGGATGAGAACTCTTCTCCGGTCGCCGGAAAAACCGTGGTGTTCACCGGAACGCTGGAAACCATCGGACGCAACGAAGCCAAGGCCAAAGCCGAATCTCTTGGGGCGAAAGTCGCGGGATCGGTCTCGAAAAAAACTGATATCGTCATCGCCGGTCCGGGGGCCGGGTCGAAACTCAAGAAAGCCGAAGAGCTGGGATTGCAGGTTCTGAGCGAACAGGAATGGATCGACCTGATCCGGGAAACATAGGTATTTATCAGTATTTTGCCGCCCTGTTTCCTTAAAACAAGCGGGACTTGCCGACGTGATCTAATCATATTGGATGAAATTTGGGTGGGTTTTTGTGATAACGCGGAGTTTGTAAAAGGGATCTATATATTCTGTGGCCTAAACACCTAAATGAAGAGGCAACTCTCCACTTTTCCGTTGCAAGTCCAGATGATCGCGGCGATGGGCAGTGGCGGACCTGAAATTGTCGTTATGCAGCCCGGCGACAGTCGAAAATTCTGAGTTGAATCCGGCTGACGTATGTTATTGAAGGTGGAGAATATTTCTCCATCTTCTTTTTTTGAGGAAATTGAATGCGTATCGTAATTACTGGCGGGGCCGGGTTTCTGGGACGTCGGCTGGCCCATGCCATCGCCGAACACGGGTCAATGACCGGCCAGGACGGGCAGAAACAACAAGTGCGTGAACTGGTGCTGGTCGATACCCATGCGCTGGCGACCGAAACAGTGAAAGGCGTCACCATAACCTCGGTCGCTGCGGACATCTGTGACCGCGATGTGATGGCCCAATTGATAACGGATGATACGGACAGCGTTTATCATCTGGCAGCCATCGTCAGCGGACAGGCGGAGGTTGATTTTGATCTGGGTTACCGGGTCAATCTGGACGGCACGCGGACATTGCTGGAGCTCTGCCGTGCTGTTTCCGGAAAAATAAAATTCATCACAACCAGTTCCGTGGCCGCCTACGGCGGTGACATGCCGGACGTATTGGCGGACAATTTTGCCCAGATGCCGACCACGTCCTATGGCGGGCAGAAAGCTATTTCGGAAATACTGGTCAATGACTACAGCCGGAAGGGGTTCATTGACGGTCGGGCGCTCAGGTTGCCGACCATCATCGTCCGGCCCGGAAAGCCCAATGCTGCGGCGTCATCGTTTTTCAGTTCGATCTTCCGTGAACCTCTTCAGGGCGAACGTGCCGTCTGTCCGGTCAATGAAGAAGTTTCGGTGTGGATTATGTCGCCACGGCGCGTCATCCAGTGTCTGATTCATGCCCACGAACTGGTGCTGGAGCAAGCCGCTTACCGGTCCCTTACGTTGCCTGGCATATCGATCACCGTTGGTGCCATGATCGAAGCGCTGGAGCGGGCGGGAGGTAAGGAAGCGGTTCAGCGGATCGACTGGAAGTTTGACCCCAAGATCAGTGATATTGCCACGGGTTGGCCTGGCGCGTTCGAGGCAACACGGGCCCTCGAAATGGGCTTCAGGGCGGACAACAGTATCGACGACATCATTCAGGCGTTTATCGAAGACGATATGCCGCGGTCATAAAAAAAGAAGCCCGGCTAAAACCGGACACCCTTTTATTAAATTATCTTCAAGCAAATCCCAAGCGAATGACTTCATTCGTGACGACGCATTTGCGAAATATCTAGAGCACTTCCGAAAATAAATGAATCAAAATGGAATTGATTGATTCCTTATTAAGACAATTTGTGATTCCCTCGCATATTGATTCGCAAGGGAGATTTATCCATGACAATTTCACAAGATTTACGTATTCGTTTGGTG
>JAJFIJ010000383.1 GCA_021775105.1 Rhodospirillales bacterium
TCCATATTCATCAGATGGCGAATGATATGAAATTCGTCAGAAATGCCGTTGCCGCCATGCATGTCGCGCGAGACCCGGGCGATTTCCAGGGCCTTGCCGGTGTTGTTGCGTTTGACCAGTGAAATCATTTCAGGCGTTGCCTGTCCTTCATCCTGAAGGCGGCTGATCCTGAGAACCGCTTGCAGGCCAAGGGTGATTTCCGTCTGCATGTCGGCGAGCTTCTTCTGGACCAATTGATTGGCGGCCAATGGCCGACCAAACTGGTTGCGCTCAAGCGTGTAGGAGCGGGCGGCATGCCAGCAAAATTCGGCTGCCCCCATGGCCCCCCAGCTGATGCCAAAGCGCGCACGGCTAAGACACGACAGCGGTGCGTTGAGGCCCGTGGCGTTGGCCAGTCGATTTTCTTCGGGAACAAAGACTTCGGCCAGAACGATCTCACCTGTCGGCGATGCGCGGACCCCGAACTTGCCCTGAATTTTTGGCGTTTCCAGGCCGTCCATGCTGCATTCGACAATAAACCCGCCAACTTTTCCTTCGTCATCTTTTGCCCAGACAACACACAGGTCAGCAATCGGCGAATTGGTGATCCATACCTTGTTACCGGAAAGCCGGTATCCGCCATCGACACTTTTTGCCCGGGCTTTCATGCCGGACGGGTCCGATCCGTGGTCCGGTTCGGTCAATCCGAAACAGCCAATAACTTCACCTCTTGCCATGGCGGGCAGGTAGCGCTGCTTCTGGTCTTCACTGCCGAAGCTGTGGATGGCGCCCATGACAAGTCCGGACTGGGTGCCGACGGCTGAGCGAAAGGCGGTATCGACCCGTTCCAGTTCCCGGCACATCAAACCATAGGAAACATGGCTCAGCCCCGGACACCCGTATCCTTCAAGCGTGCCGCCGAGAAATCCCATTTCGCCAAATTCAAGCATCAGGTCGCGTTCGAATATTTCGTTTCGGTTCCACTCGACAATGAGCGGCATCAGTCTGTCTTGCGCGAAACCGTGAACGGCATCACGCATCATGCGCTCTTCTTCACTCAACTGGTTATCGAGCAACAAAGGATCGTCCCAGACGAACGAGGGTTTTTGCGCGCTCATGATCAGGACCGCTCCATCACCATGGCAATACCCTGTCCCAAACCAATGCACATGCTGACCAGCGCATAACGACCGCCGGTCCGGTGCAACTGGCGGGCCGCTGTCAGGGTGATCCGCGGGCCGGAAGCGCCAAGCGGGTGACCTATCGTGATGGCGCCACCGTTGGGATTAACCCGGCTGTCATCAAAGGCGATGTCCATGCCCTTGAGGCAGGCCAGAACCTGGGCGGAGAAAGCTTCATTGATCTCGATCACATCCATGTCGGCCATCGTCAGCCCGGCACGTTTCAAAGCAATCTCGGTGGCCGGTACGGGGCCGTATCCCATGATTCGGGGAGCGACACCGGCAACACCGCTTGACAGAATGCGGGCCGTTGGTGTGGCGCCTGCGCTGTCGCCAGCGGCACGACTGGCGACCATCATGGCGACCGCACCATCGTTAAGGCCGGATGCGTTGGCGGCAGTTGTAACGCCACCGGCGTTCAATACGCGCATGCCTGCAAGTTTTTCAAGTTCTGTGCCAGGGCGGGGAAACTCATCATCTTCAACTACGACATCAGGACTTTTTCTGCCACCGGGAACTGTGACGCTCTGAATTTCATCGTTGAAAAACCCGTCGGCTTTTGCGGTGGCATATTTCTGTTGGGACTGGTAGGCGAACATGTCGCAGTCTTCGCGGCTCAATTCGAAATCAGACGCCAGATTATCCGCTGTCTGCGGCATGTTATCGTCACCAAACTCTTTCTCGATTGCCGGGTTTGGAAACCTTGCCCCGAGAGCTGAATCAAACGAGACCATCTGTTTGACGAAGGCCTGTTCGGCTTTGCCAACAACAAATGGCGCGCGGGTCATGCTTTCAACACCGCCCGCAACCATGACCTCCCCTTCGCCGCAAGTGATCGCATGAACTGCGGAGATAATCGCACCCAGTCCGCTACCGCAATTGCGTTGCAGGACCGTACCCGGCGTTTCAATCGGCAGGCCTGCCCGCAACAGGGCGTGGCGGGCAACGCAGCGGCTGTCCTCTCCGGCCTGATTGCCGCAACCGACGATGACGTCGTTGATGGCGTGTTCAGAGAAGGGGGAGGCATCAACGACAGCGCGGATGACACCGCCCAACATGTCGTCGGGACGAACTTTTGCTAAAGCCCCGGCATTCCGACCAAAAGGCGTGCGCAGGCCATTGTAGATATAGGCGTCTAACATTACGAGATAACTCCTGAAGGTATGGTTTTGTTTGCGGTTCAGCTTTCCGGGGTGAGCAGGGATTCACCCAGCAACGCGCGGCGACGCAACCAGGGCGTCGGGCGGTAGCGGGGGTCCCCGGTCATCTCGAAGATCGATATCAGTATTTCCAGAACGCGGTCAGCACCCAGAAAATCACCGAAAGCCAGCGGACCGTGCGGATAGCCAAGGCCGAGGGTGACGGCTTTGTCGATATCCAGAGGTGTTGCCGCACCGGACTGGGCGATCGAACAACCGATGTTGACGATCATTGCCAGAATGCGCTGGGCAACGAACCCGGCACTATCGCGGATCACTGTAACCGGGGTGCCGTCACTGGTGAACAATCCGCGTGCTGATGTCACGAATGCCGGATCGGTGACTGGTGTCTTCATGATCGTGCGTCGGACACCCAACCCAAGCAGGGTGTCGAGGGCAACGGTGTGCACCGGGTCAAGGCCTTCTTCGAGTGATGATGTGGTGGCATCTATGCCTAGCGGTGCGACAATAATCAGTGAGTTTTCGCCCGGTTCTTCACCATCATCGATATTGGCATTCAGAGTTTTCAGTAGCCCCAGGATCGGCTCGCAGGTTTCCGGGTTCGATGGGCTGACCCATACGGCACGACTATCATATTCCGGGACCGCTTGCTCATCCGGAACCTGTTGTTTGCCATCTTCATAGACATAATAACCCTGCCTGGTCTTGCGCCCCAGAAGGTTGGCTTCCATGCGGGTGTTCATTTTGGTCGACGGACGATAACGGGGTTCGTGATAGAACTGCTCATAGATCATCCGGGTTGCCGGATGGGTGACGTCCAACGCGGTCAGGTCGAGTAATTCAAACGGCCCCATGCGAAACCCGGCGGCATCGCGCATGATCCGGTCAACGTCGACATAATCTGCAACGCCTTCGCTGTTCAGATGAGCCGCTTCAATTGTGTATCCACGCCCGACCTGATTGACGAGAAACCCCGGTGCGTCGGCAACGCGAACCGGTTCCCGGCCCATCCGTGCGCCCAGGCCAAACAGAAAATCCGTGACTCTGGGTTCCGTCCTGACACCATCAATGACTTCAACAAGTTTCATCAGGGGCACCGGATTGAAGAAATGAAATCCGGCAACCCGCTCCGGATGTTCGCAACTTGCGGCAATTGTTGTTACCGACAGCGAAGAGGTGTTCGATGCCAATATGATGTCGTCCCCGACAATGCTTTCAAGCTCGGAAAAAATTTTACGTTTGATTTCCAGATTCTCGGTTGCCGCTTCAATAACAACGTGACAATCGGAAAACCCCGACATGTTTTCAATAACGTCAATTCGTGTCATCGCGGCCTTGGCGTCACCGGCTTCCATGCGGCCTTTGTCGACAGCGCGGCCAAGCATGTTGTTGATAAATTCGACGGCTTCTTTCGATGAGTCGAGGCGGGTATCGTACAGTTTAATGGTGCAGCCACCTGTGGCTGCAACCTGGGCAATGCCCCGGCCCATAGCACCCGCACCGACAACACCGACGACCAGATTGTCCTGAGTTGGCTCAATCGTCATTTCTATTTTCCTTTGAATTCGGGGTTACGTTTTTCGATAAAAGCGCGCATGCCTTCTTTCTGATCTTCGGTATCAAACAGAATATCAAACGATTTGCGCTCGAGCGTCAGAGCGGCATCCAGCGAGCAGTCTGCACCGGCAAGGACAACTTCCTTGGTCTGGCGAATGGCGAGAGGGGGCAGGGCGGCGATTGTGGCAGCCATTTCAAGGGCGCGCTCAACAACCTGGTCATCGGCAACGACTTCGCTGGCAAGGCCCATTTGGAAGGCTTCTTCAGCACCCACCGGTTCACCGGTCAGTAACATTTTCATGGCCTTGAATTTGCCAACTGCGCGGGTCAGGCGCTGGGTGCCACCACCACCGGCCATGATGCCGACGCGAACTTCAGGTTGACCGAATTTGGCACTTTCGCCGGCGATAATGATATCGGCGTGCATAGCAAGTTCGCATCCGCCACCAAACGCGAATCCGTTGACGGCGGCGATCACGGGTTTGGGACAGCCGGCAATTACCCGCCAGCGTTCCCGTGCCAGACTGAGTGTCATGTCGATGGTACTCATTTCCGACATTTCCTTCAGATCAGCTCCAGCGACAAAGGCCTTTTCATTGCCGGTGATTACAATGCAGCGAACGCTGTCGTCTTCACTCAGCTTGCGGAAATGATCGACCAGTTCAATGCGGGTTGCAGTGTTCAGGGCGTTCATGGCTTCGGGGCGGTTCATGCGTAACAGGGCAATACCGTCGCCGGGGTATTCAAGAAGCACGAGAGACAAGGCGTTATTTCCTCTTTTCAAACGAAATACTGATTATCAGTACCTAAGTATACGGATCAGTTTTGATCAACCATCATCAACCAATCAACGGCAACAATATCATCACCATCGGCGAACACTGGGTTCAGGTCCAGTTCGACCACTTCAGGGTGAGCGGCAGCAAATTCGGAAAGATTGCAGATCATCTGTATCAACACGGATCGATTGACCGGTGCCTTTCCGCGCGCACCGTCAAGAACGGCCCGCCCCTGAAGGCCATCCAGCATCAATGCAGCCTGAGCCGGATTGATGGGGACCGCAGCAAATGAAACATCTTCCAGGGTTTCAATGAATATACCACCAAGTCCAACCATGACGACGGGACCGAATGCCGGGTCGCGTCGCACACCGAGGACAAGTTCCGTTGCCGGTTTTTTCATTTTCTGAACAAGAATACCTTCAATGCAGGCATCGGGCGCATGGCTGTGCGCGGAAGCAAGAATATCCGCTGCGGCTTCAGCGACGTCATTGTCATCGACAAGCCCGAGACGAACGCCACCTGCTTCCGTCTTGTGAAGTATATCGGGCGACTCGATTTTGACGGCTACCGGGTAGCCCAGTCGCCCGGCGATTTCGCTGGCTTGCCGAGGGTCATTGGCCACTTCTGCGGGTGCCAGCGAAATCCCGGCTTCACGCAACAGCGTAGCCGCGTACATCGATGGAGCGGCAACGGGCGGGGTATATTCAGAATGGATTTTTGAGGACGCAAGAAGAGGCGCTTGCCCGTCATGGCGAGCGCATGCCTGGCCGTATTGAACCAGACCGGCAATCACATCAACGGCGCGTTCTGTGGCACCGATTACATAAATCCCGGCGGCACGCAGTTGCTGAAGGGCACTTTCCGGCGCATCCAGCCAGCATACGACAAACGGTTTTTCAACAGTGGTTTTGACATTCTTGAAAATATCGACCAGCAGATCGACATGACCGTGCATCAACTGTAACCAGACAATACAGGAGTGGATGCCGGAGTCTTCAAGGGCAATCGTGATTGAGTCCGTGAGAATTTTGGGTTCGGCCAGAAACTGTCCGGTTACGTCAATCGGGTTTGATGTTGAGCCAAATGACGGGATGACAGCTTCCAGTTTTTTACGGGTTTCAGATGTCGGGACAGCGACTTCCAGACCCAGTTCTTCAGCACGATCGGCCATCAAAACCCCGGCACCGCCTGATTGTGTAATCAGGGCGATACCGTTGCCTTCCGGAATCGGGCAGCAGGTGAACGCCGAAACCAGATCAAGCATGTGTTCTTCGTTGCGTGCGCGGATGCCTCCGTGCTGGCTGAGCACACCATCGAACACATTGTCTTCACCGGCCAGAGACCCGGTATGTGAGGCCGCGGCTTTTGCTCCAGCCGCTTTGCGTCCGACTTTGGTAATAATCAGCGGTTTTTTGACCTCCATCGCCTTATGCGCGAGACGGATTAGTTCCGTTCCATCCCGAATACCTTCGATATAAGCTGAGAGAACAGAGATCCGGGGATCATCGGCAATCTCCATCAGGGCGTCAACCAGCGTGATATCAGCCTGGTTGCCGGTGTTGATGAAGTATCCAAGTCCAATGCCGCGGCTGCGGGCCAGAGCGGAAATCCCGGTACCGAAAGCACCGGATTGGCTGGCGAATGCGACGGGGCCAGGGATCGGGGTCTTGTCTGCATATTGGCTGAAGGTCGCCGTAATATTTTCGAACGCATTGATCAGGCCAAGATTGTTAGGGCCGCAAATCCGCATGCCATGTTTTTGTGCTGTTTGCAGGAGTTCCAGTTCGTACTGCGCGCCCTCGGCACCGGTTTCCGAATATCCGGAGCTGAAAATGATCGCCACGGGTGTACCCTTTTCGCCCAGGGCATCGATCGCCGCAGTCGCCAGTTTCTGGGAAACCGCAACAATCGCAAGGTCGGGTGTTTCCGGCAACGAAGCCACATCCGGATAGCAGGTAACACCGTCAATGTCGGCATATTTTGGGTTTACCGGGTATAGTGTTCCGGTGTAGCCATCGCGCCGCAAAAAGTGAAACGGTCGCCCATTGAGCTTGTTGGCATCGGGCGAGGCACCGATGATTGCAATAGACTTGGGATGAAGCATTAAGGACAAAGCGTTTGACAATTCAGGACCTCACTTGTGGCAACAATCAAAAGAAGGTTGCCGGGGAAACATTATTGATATATGTTTTGCTATGCAAAATAATGTTTTGCAATTGGTCACGCACTATTCCTTATGTCATGCTCCCTTGTCAAGAGGTCGTGCTGACTGTTGAAGTTGGGTGACGATGAGGAGGGAAATGTGGGATCGCGGAAAAATACCGAGCTGGCGGGTTCTTCAGAGGCGTACAAGGACCGGCAATTCATCAAATCACTGGCACGCGGGTTTGAAGTCTTGCACGCATTTCGAGCGGAAGATCGCGGGATCAGTAACGCCGAGCTTGCACGCCGTACAGGATTCCCCAAACCGACATTGTCGAGGCTGACATTCACGCTTCTGTCTTTGGGGTATTTGTATCTGGATGAAGATACCGGAAGGTATTTTTTGCATCCGCACGTATTGACCCTGGGGTATCCGGTTTTGAGTCAACTCTCGGTTCGGGAACTTGCTCGTCCGTTGATGCAGGAGCTGGCGGATTCCGTTCGCGGTGCCGTGGTTCTTGGTATGCGTGACGGATTAAGCATGATTATTGTCGAAAGGGCGCGTCATCGAACAATGGCGACCTGGCCATTGGATATTGGTGTTGCCCGTGACATCGCAACCACGGCACTTGGTCGTGCCTATATTGTTGCGCTTGACGAGCCAGGGCGCCAAAAGGTGCTGGATGAAGTCCGGATCGACGATGAGGCCCGGTGGCAAGAGATCAAGCAGGGAATCGATGGCGCATTGGAATCATATGCCGAGCATGGATATACGCTGTCGGCAGGGGACTGGGTGCCTGAGTACAATGCCGTCGGTGTACCTTTGACTCTCCAGGACGGAACCATCCTGTCGTTCAACTGTGGCGGTTATGCCAAGCGACTTAATCCTGATCTGCTTTCCCGGATGGGTGAAAAGCTTATTCAATTGACCGATCAGCTTGCCCGTATACAGGGCGATCATTCTGGGTGAATATGACAATGTTTCGCTATGCAAAACACAGTTTTGAAATATTGACACCCCTCATGTGTTCGTGCAATAGTCGGCAATCAATAAAAATGACACCGGTAAAACCTGTGCACAAAAGTCCAAACTGGAGACTTCCTGATCTAAGAATTTTTATGTAGGAGACGTATCTAATGACACTTGGTAAAAAATCATCTTATTCTCTGATCGCGGGAGCTTCTGCGTTTGCATTCGCAAGCGCGGTCTCGATGGCGACGGCAAATGCAGCAGAATACCCATCCAAACCGATTACCCTGGTCGCGCCTTATGGTGCCGGGGGGGCCTCTGACATGGCATCCAGGACGATGGCATCCGTATTGCCAAGCTATCTTGGTCAACCGGTTATGGTTGTTAACCGGACCGGTGCCGGCGGTGTAACCGGATCAACTTACGTCAACAAATCGAAAGCCGATGGATATACATTGTTGCTGGCGCGTATCGGATCGCAATCTGTGTCACCGGCGATGAAGGCGAACATTCCTTACAAATATGATGATTTCACCATGCTGGCGGTTATCGAACTGAACCCGGTGATCTGTGCCACGGCATCCAGCAAGCCCTATAAATCCATGAAGGAACTTGTTGATGCCGTAAAAGCCAATCCGGGAAAAATGAGCTTTAGCTCAGCTGGCGTCGGCTCAATGCTGCACGTTGCGGTTCCACTTGTGTTGAAACTGATGGGCGTTAAAGACCCGAAAGAAGCAATGAACCATATTCCGTATAAAGGTGGCGGAAATGCAGCGACTGCGGCCGTTGGTGGACACGTTGATCTGGTTTGCACAAACTCGTCAGCACTGGCCAGTCATATTGCCGGTGGCAAGCTTCGCCCGCTGATGATTACCACCAAGGAACGTCAGGCAGTTGCACCAAATGCTCCGACAGCGCGCGAACTTGGCTTCCCAGAAGTAGAAGTTCTGGTTGGCTGGAGTGGAATTTACGGCCCTCCAGGCATGGACCCTGCCGTTGCCGGAAAACTCCGTGAAGCGCTGCAGAAGGTGAAAAAAGATAAAGCCTGGAACAAATTCACTAAGGCTTTGGGTTCGGTTCCTTATATCCTTGATGGACCGGCTACCAAGAAATTCGTCGATGAGCAGTTCAATGCCTTCAATACCCTGGTTAGTGAATTGGGTATGAGGATCGAATAGACGGGTTCTCTCGCTGGAAACAGCAATAATGGCGGAAGGGAAGTGATTCCCTTCCGGCCATTTCCCTAAACGGAAATTTATTGAGAGGGTTGATTATGTTTTTCGCCCGTTTTTCTGACGCCATTCTGGGTGCAGTCATCTCAGCAGGCTCTCTGTTGATGCTATTTGTCATTATCCCCATTAGTGTCCAGGTTCCAAAATCCAATAAAGTTTTGGCCCTGTCGCCGGATTTCTGGATCAAGATTATTGTCTGGTTTGCCCTGATTATAGGCGTGTATCTTTTTATTCAGGGGCTCAAGACGGCTAAGGAAGAGCTACCCGAAGAGCAAATTGCGGCCATTGAAAATGATAAAGCCCACCATCATTCGATGGGATGGTCCGTATTTATGGTGCTCGTCGCGATTGCCAATTTATTTATATACTTTTTCCTTATTGAATGGCTCGGCATGGTTCTGGCTTCTTCAATTTCCGTCGTTACATTTGCCCTGCTTTGCGGTGAACGACGGTTCAAAATCATTCTGCCGATCGCAGCGCTGTTGCCGGTCGGGCTATATTATTTTTTCCTCAAGGTGGCGAGTATCCCGATGCCCCTTGGCATCTTTGCTTAAAGGGCCGTTGTCATGATCGATACTCTCGCTGCCTCATTTCAGCTTTTTGCCTCATTTGATAACGTACTTGTCCTGTTTATCGGGGTTGTCATCGGGTGCACGGTCGGTGCCATACCCGGCATGACCGCAACTATGGGCGTCGCATTGACCCTGCCGTTTACCTTTTACCTTCAGCCGGTGACCGGAATTCTGCTGCTAATCGGAGTCTACAAAGGCGGTATTTATGGCGGATCCATTCCGGCGATCCTGATCAAGACACCGGGGACACCGGCGGCCGCCTGCACGGTGCTTGACGGATTCCCGTTGGCCCAGAAAGGGCAGGCCAACAAGGCACTGCACATGGCACTTTATTCATCGTGCTTTGCCGACTTTGTTTCGAATATTGCTCTTATCTTTTTCACGGGCTTCATTGCATCATTTGCCCTGAAGTTCGGTCCGCCTGAATTTTTTGCCCTGATTCTGTTTTCTCTGACGATCATCGCCGGGGTTGCCGGTGACAATCTGGCGCGCGGCCTGATTTCGGCCTGTTTCGGCTTGTTGCTTGCTACGATCGGACTTGATCTGATTTATGGAACCGAACGCATGATTTTTGGCGAACCGGAACTGATGGGCGGCGTTAAATTTATCCCTGTGCTGATCGGCCTGTTCGCTATTCCGGAAATTATCGACCATTACACCCGAAAATATGAAACCCACAAACGCTTTGCCGGACTGGGTAATGAAGGGGTGACCATGGCTGAATGGAAACGCTGTTTCAAAAGTGTTTTTCGTGGCAGTCTGATCGGCGTTGTCATGGGGGCAATTCCCGGTATTGGCGGAGCTCCTTCGGCCTTTCTGTCCTACAGCGAAGCCAAGCGGACGTCCAAGGTTGCTGATAATTTTGGCAAAGGCGAACTGGAAGGTATCGCTGCCGCGGAATCGGGTAACAACGGGGTCTGCGGCTCAACCATGATCCCGCTACTGGCATTGGGGGTTCCGGGAGATGTTATCACCGCCGTTATTCTGGGCGCGTTCATGATCCACGGTCTGCGCCCCGGACCAATTCTGTTTGAGCAGAATATCACCATTGTTTACGCCATCTTCATGGGGATTATGCTGAGCTCAATCTACCTGCTAATTGTTGGCAAAGTCGGAATCAGACTGTTCGCGCGGATTTCGGATGTGCCAAACAGTTTCCTTTACCCGATTGTCCTCGTGCTTTGTGTGTTTGGCGCTTATGCCGTTGGCAATACCATGTTTGACCTGGTGGTCATGATCGTCATGGGTCTGGTCGGTTATTTCATGCTCAAGTTCCATATTCCGGCTGCCCCCTTCCTGATTGCCTTTATTCTCGGGCCATTGCTGGAAGACAGTTTCCGTCAGTCGCTTCAACTAACCCGCGGTGATTTTTCAATTTTCATTCGAAATCCGATTTGCTGGACGTTTCTGGCGATGACCGTTCTGTCAATTTATGTCGTTGTACGGCGAAATCTGAAAATGAAAAAAGACAGAGAACTGGCAAGCATGCTATTGGAAGGTTGAATTACAGAATGATCAAGCGTAGCCACAAAGACCACGTCACGCGCCTGGTCGTCAGTCGTCCTGAGCGGAGAAATGCTCTGAGTTGGGCAACCATCGGTGAACTGGCTGAAGGGATAGGGCGTGCTGAATCTGATCCCGATTGCCGATGCCTGCTGATAACTGGCGATGGCGGACATTTTGTTGCCGGGCGTGATCTTGACGAAGCGAGCGCCGACGCAACACTGGATGAGACGTTGGCCAACGATGAAGCTTATACCCGCATCTTCACAGCGCTTCGCAACATGTCCAAACCGTCGGTTTCCGTTGTTCGGGGATATGCGGTCGCCGGCGGGTTCACGCTGGCCATGGGCTGCGATTTTGTGTTGGCGGACCGCAGCGCCAGGTTTGGCGCGTTGGAGATGCGGGGTGGCTTTCCGGCAGCGGTTAATACGGCCATTCTCAATCACCTTCTGGGGCCACGTCAGGCGCTGGAGCTTTTGCTGTCTGCCGATCTTTTTGATGCCGACCATCTGTACCGGATCGGCTTGATCAATCAGCTTTATGATAGCGAAGAAGCATTGGTTGAAGGAACGGACAAGTTCGTTGCGGGGTTGGTCTGGCTGGACCCAACGGCTGTCAAACTGACCAAGGAAACCCAGCGTGCAACAACAGGTATACCGATTTCGAACGCTCTGGTTATGTCCAAACACCTGAATGCCCTGTTGATGGCTTCCGGGCGAATCAATGAAGCGGCTGAGTATTTTGAAAAAACCAAACGTCAGTCCGGTTAACAACGTCGACATTTAGTCAGTTGCGGTTTACGCCAGACCCGGTTAACTCAGTCTCCCACCAGTGTTACACCGTGATTGGCAAGAGTCGCAGTGACAGGTGTATTTTCGGCGAAGGGAGAGACAACATCTCTGCCGATAACGAACAAATCACCAAGTTCAGTTGAAATTGTGTACTCCATATGACTGCCGAGATAGTTCGTCTTGACAATGCTTCCAGCCAGTCCGGGTTGGGTTGTATCGCCGGACATGATGATCGATTCCGGGCGGATCGCAATATGAGAGATACCGGGCTTGAGATTGCGATGGGGAAGGGGAACCTCTACGCCACCAAACCGGATTTTTGCAAAATCACCTTCTATGGCCGTGATTTCAACTTCCAGAAGATTCGCATCGCCGATGAAGTCGGCAACGAAAATATCAGTAGGGAATTCATAAAGGTCTCGCGGGGACCCTTCCTGGGCGATTGTCGCTTCGTTCATCACGATAATGCGGTCAGATACGGCCAGGGCTTCTTCCTGATCGTGGGTAACATAGACGACTGTCAGGCCGAGATTGCGCTGAATATCGCGTATTTCTTCGCGAACCTGACGGCGGAGTTTAGCATCCAGATTGGACAGCGGTTCATCAAACAGCAAAACCTCGGGCTCAAGAACCAGCGCACGGGCGACCGCGACCCGTTGCTGTTGACCGCCGGACAATTCACTTGGCAGGCGGTCTGCGTAACCGTCCAGGCCGACCAGTTTCAGACTGTCCATGGCTTTGTCCCGCGCTTCGTTTTTTTCGACGCCGCTGACGTTGAGGCCATAAGCGACGTTTTCGCCAACCGTCATGTGTGGAAACAAGGCATAGGATTGAAACACCATACTGACATCACGATCCGTCGCCGGAAGGGTTGAGACATCGTTATCTCCAATCAGGATGCGCCCGCTGTTGGACATCTCCAGCCCGGCGATCATGCGAAGTATTGTTGTCTTGCCGCAACCGGACGGGCCGAGCAAAGTAACCAGCGTGCCGGACTCAATGACAAACGAGACACTGTTCACAGCGACAACATCAGCGCCGTAAATCTTGGTGACATTTTCGAAGTTGACCGAGGCGGCTTTGCTTTGAATATTCATACAGGATTTTCCTCAATAACCGGGCCGGGTGCGGTCGCCTTCGATTGGTGGCGACGACCAAGACGCCGTTCACCGACCACATACTGAAATATGATCACCGAACTCAACATGACCAGAATCAGCACCGAGCAATAGGCGATTGCAAGGCCATAGTCGTTGTTCTCGACACGGCCAATGATGTAACTGGTGGCCATATCATATTCAGCGCTGACCAGAAAAATAACGGCACTGATGGCGGTCATGGCCCGAACAAAACTGTAGACCAGCGCGGCAATGATGGCCGGGCGCAATAAGGGCAGGACAACCTTGCGGAAGGTGTACCAGCTGTTGGCACCCAGTGTCAGTGACGCTTCATCAAGGCTCTTGTCCAGCTGCGACATGGCGGCGACACCGGCGCGAACGCCAACCGGCATGTTTCGGAAAATGAAGCAGAGCACCAGTATTGCACCGGTACCGGTCAATTCGATTGGCGGGACATTGAACGCCAGAATATAGCTGACGCCGATAACTGTACCCGGAATGGCGAAACTCAGCATGGTGCCGAATTCAAAAGCATCGCGACCGGTGAATTTCTGACGCACCAGAATGTAGGCGGTCAGCAGGCCGATGCCAGCTGTCAGGGGGGCGGCGACGGTGGCGATGGTGATCGTCGTCCAGAACGAATTCCAGGCTGATCCCGACCAGTGAATACCGTATTCATTGAAACCGACGGAGAACGCCGTGATGTAATGCTTGAAGGTCAGCGAATGGTTCAGCCCCCAGACCTCGACAAACCCACCGAACATGATCATGCAATAAATGACAATGGTGAAAAACGTCCAAACGCCGGCGATTGAATAAACCGACCATTTCAAACGGTTGGGCAATGCGGCATGGAACCCGGAATCACCTTTGCCGGTGACTGTGGTGTATGACTTTTTACCAAGCCAGCGGCGTTGGACATAAAATGCACTGAGCGTAAAACCGAGTAACACCAGTGCCAGTACGGCTGCCATGCCCTGATCGTTCTGCGCCCCGACGATGGCAAAGAAAATATCCGTGGACAGGACATCGTAATTACCGCCAAGGACAAGCGGATTGCCGAAATCAGCCATGCTTTCAATGAAACCCAGCAAAAAGGCGTTGGCGAGGCCGGGGCGCATCAGGGGCAGGGAGACCGTTGTGAAGGTCTTCCAGTCATTGGCACGAAGGGTTTGCGCGGCTTCCTCCATCGACGGGCTTATGCCTTCGACGACACCGATCATCACCAGAAAGGCGATTGGCGTGAATGCCAGCATCTGTGCCAGTGCAACGCCCGGCAATCCATATAGCCAGCGTCCGGCAGGGATGCCCAGAATGTCGGCGACAAACTGGGTAACCACTCCGGACAAACCAAACAGCAGGATCAGGGAAAGACCGATGACGAAGGGTGGGGTAATGATGGGCAACACGGTCAGGGCGCGCAGCAATTTGCGATGCTTGAACCCTGATCGCGTTGCGACGAGGGCAAATACCAGTCCGAGCGCTGTCGTTACTGCGCCGACCGTTGTGGCAAGAAATAGTGAATTCCATGCCGACCCGCAGCCCACCGTGCTGTAAAGACAATCCAGTCCCCAGATTTTCTTGTGTGTGATCTTGGACGCGAACGCGACCAGTGAATACAGACCGTCGTTGTCCTGAAGGGCGCTGATCAGGATGCGCGATACCGGGAAAAAGATAAAGGCACCGACAACGGCAATGACCATGCCAATGCTGCTAACAACGAACACATCGCCGTTGATAACCCCTCTGGCGGCAATCCCCTGGGTGAACATGAACAGGAAGGATGCAGACACCAGAAACGCGCCATATCCCATACCGAATTGCCGGTCCTCCATGGGGCCTAACAACGCCTCAAGTGTCTGGAATTCCCAACCGTCGATACCGATGGTAAACCCCTGGAGCAAAACATACCCAAGGCCACCGCAGCCAGAAATGAGCAGAATTAGGGAATAGAGCGGATCGATTTTTGCCCGGCCCCACGTCGCCAACGGCAACAAAAGGAAAAAGGGGATCGGTGTTAGCCACACCTTTCCCCCCTCCATAATTTGCGCCCAACCCGGACCGTAGTCCGGATCAAGTGGATACCCATCAACGACCCAATCCAATCCCCAGAAGCCGTCTTCAATGACGTACCATGGGAGGATCAGAAATCCAATCAACCCAACGGTCAGCCAAAGCAGAACGGTCCGGTTCATGGTGTGTTCGTTACCTGATGATCATCCTTATTTTGCCAGTGACTTGACTTCGTCATCCCATTTTTTGAGAAGGCGTTTGCGTTCAGCTGAACTTCCATAC
>JAJFIJ010000384.1 GCA_021775105.1 Rhodospirillales bacterium
GCGTGTTTACCGCCATCATGACCATTCCCCACGCAACCGGGGTCCTGACCGTAATCGCCACTGCCTACATCGGCTACCTTGCATTCAAAATTGCAACTGCCCCGCCGGTCGGGGAACCGTCGTCAATGGAAAATGCTCCCGGCTTCTGGTCGGGTCTTATTGTCAACCTGACCAACCCCAAAGCATACGCCGCCTTCGCAACCCTGTTTTCCGGTTTTCAAATCATTCCGGGTGATCCGGTACAGTCGATATATCTGCAAATCATGATCGGTTTCCTGTGTCCGCTTGTTGTCAATCCGGTCTGGCTTTATATGGGCAGCGCGCTTCGCCACCTGCTGCACAACGAAAAAACCAGCCGTCGCGTCAATCAGGGATTTGCGTTCCTGCTTGTTGCATCTGTCATGATGACGGTGTTTTTGTAGGCGCAAGTGACCTTGTCAGAAGCGGGATTCCGACGGCATACCCATAACCGGGCCAATTCCCGATCGACCCGTATTCGGCGCGCGATCAATTATTTTTAGCACCCTGATTGATCCAGCTTCTGAACAGACGCCTGTCACAGCTGTTCAGTTTTTTCTTGCCGTGTGGCATCCGGAGGCCGGCCCTCGCACGGCCATCTATCAGAACGATCAGGTTGCTCATGAAAGCATCCCCTGGAATTACCATCGGGCCAAACTTCGTTCCCTTCATCAGCCCTTCGTATGTTCTGAGGTCCAGACCACTCTTTTCATAACCCTCACCTTGAGGTTGATGACATTCCAGACAGCGGATTTGGATGATTGGGTAAATATCTTCGCTGAAACTGACCTTTTCAGCCGCCGACACAGACGCCGAAAAAAGTGTTGCGGCCAACGTCGCCAAGGCTATTGCAAGAACCCGTAGACTTGCTAAACGAACAACAGACATTTGCTTACCTCCCGTCCCATTGGGTTAACGTGAAGGTCGTGCTCAATACGCATCGGTGCAGGCAGAAATAAAAGTACCACTCCGCACGACGTAACATTTTCGCACTGAATGGAGAAGGGGGCCTTAATCCAGATCAATTCGGGCGTTGATGCATGTTGACGGAACCGCCGGAATTAATCTGCCGGCCGCGCCGTCCGTTTTGGCGGCAATACGGTTGCCTTGCGCTCGAATACTTCCGCTTCTTCTTCGCGGCCCAGCGCGCGAAGAAGAGAGGCATAATTCTTGAGGCCCGTCACCAGAGACGGATGCCCCGGATCAAACTGCTTTTCCTTGATCTCCATCGCGCGCTTCAGAAGCGGCTCGGCGGCCTCAAGATTTCCCTGCTTTTTATAAAGAAGTGCCAGATTATTGAGGTCTGTCGCAACGCCTGGATGATCAATACCAAGGGTGTGTTCATCTATTGCCAGCGAGCGCTGATACAAGGGCTCTGCCGCATCGTAATTGCCGCGTGAATAATGCAACAGGGCGAGGTTGTTGAGCGCCGTCGCAACATCCGGATGGTTCCGCCCGAGCTTGCGTTCAAGGATTTGCAGAGCGCGTTCAAACGCGGCAATTGCCGTTTCATGGTCGCCCGCCTGATAGGATGCCGTGCCATATTTGTTGAGGTATTCGCCATGCAGGTCTTCCTGAAAGTCCGGCAGGGCTTCTACGGCTTCGCGGTAAAAGTCCGCGGCTTCCGGATAGGCCATTCGGGCCATCTGCAAATCGCCGGCGATAATTTTCGAGATCGCTGCCGCCATCAGATGCTTTTGCGCGGCATTGTGTTTTTCCACACCGTCCGCATTTTCACGCTTGCCGATTTCGGAAAGCAGGCCGAGGGCATGATCGAAATCTCCGCTGTCGAGTGAATCCCTGATCTCCTCAACAGCGCCATCGAGGCCTTTGTCTCCCGGCATCAGGTCTCGGAGATTCTGGCGCATTTCCTTGTAGCGTTCGGTGAAGGCGCGAAGTTGTGTGTCGAACTCCTTGGCCGATACGCCCTTTTGCTCAAGGAATTCCTGATATTTGACAAACACCGGGCTTTCCGGTGCTGGCAAGGCACGGCGGGTTATTTTCGGTTCAACAGGTTGCGCCTGCGGTTCGGCTGCGGGGCGTCGGTTCATACGCGCACCGATAATGATGCCTGCAAGTATGGCGAACACGGCGACAAGGCCAATCAGCGCACCGGCTGGCAAGGCGTCAATCAAGCGCGTGAAGGCCTCTGCCACCTGGCTCAGGGCGTCGCCCACCTCGGCTGGCGATTCCGTCACGGGTTCCGGTGCCAGATCCGGGGTCATTTCAGACGGCGGCTCAGCCATGGTCTCGCCGGACGGCTCAGCATCCATTTCCGTTTCTGTTTGTGTTTCCGGCATGGTTTCAGGACCGGCTTCTGTTTCGGCGCTCAACTCTGGCAAGATCGGCATTTCTGATTCGGGCGCGACCTCAATCTCCGGCACACCCTCGACAATCGTTTCAGAATTGCCTTCCGGGTCGGACAGCATCTCGTTCTCAAGACCTTGCTCAATATCGATCTCGGGGTCCGATTCGGCTTCAGTTTTGCCGGTCAGGTCAGGTTCGCTTGCCATAATTTCAATTGATACCCAAAAAACCCCCGGAAATACAGGCCACTCTAGCTTTTCAAGCGTTTCCAAACCTTTAATTTTTCGCACCTATTTCCGTTGACGACCACGGGCAGGACGGGCAAATTCGGCGCATGTTTACATTCGGCATGGCTGGGTCCGGGCAAGAGTTCGATCCGCTGATTCTTTTGATTCTGGCGATCATCTTCGACACCTATCTTGGCGACATGAACTTCCTGTTCCGCTTCGTCAAACATCCGATTGTCCTTATTGGCGACGCCATCACCTTTTTCGATGAGAAACTCAACCGCGAAAAACGCAGCGAGGCCGCCCGTGCGATCCGCGGCGCCATCACCGTTCTGATTATGGTTTTGGCAACCGGCATCATCGGTGCTGGTATCGCCTGGCTCAGTCTGCATCATCAGATGGGCTGGATTATCGAATTGATCCTGATCACCGTCCTGCTGGCCGGGCGCAGTCTTTATGATCATGTGAAAGACGTCGCCAAAGCCCTCGATATCGGACTGGAGCCGGGCCGCGAAGCGGTTTCACATGTCGTCGGGCGCGATGTGACGCAGCTCGACGAACATGGCGTTGCCCGGGCCGCTATCGAAACACTGGCAGAAAACCTTTGTGACGGGGTAATCGCGCCGATTTTCTGGTATCTGCTGTTCGGTTTCCCCGGATTGCTGATTTACAAAACCGTCAACACCATGGATTCAATGATCGGCTACAAAAATACAAAATACCGTGCGTTCGGCATGACGGCGGCTCGGCTGGATGATGCCTTGAATTTCATCCCGGCCCGGCTGACCGGTCTGTTTCTTGTTCTTGGTGCCCTGTTCACACCAACGGCCAACCCGGCAAAGGCGTTTCGCGCCATGATGCGGGATTCGGGCAAACACAAATCGATGAACGCCGGATGGCCGGAAGCGGCGATGGCCGGGGCGCTCAATATCGCACTGGCCGGGCCGCGCCGATACGTCAACACCGTCGTTGACGATCCGTGGATGGGCGACGGCAGCGCCAAGGTGACCGTCAAGGATATCGAGCGCGGGCTTTATATGTACACCGTCGCCAACCTGATCAACGTCGCCTGGATCGGCGCGATTGCCGTGATCCGGTTTGATCTGAGCTAAAAAAATTTTCAAGGGCTACGACATCAATCGATTTTTCCAATACTCCCGCCAACTCGTCCAGCACCACCTCAATTTCCGTTTCGTAAGCCATAATTGAAGATCGGCCTGCACGAAGATCGGCGAGAAAGGTGTGGCGGAATGTGTCGGACGAAAACAGGCCGTGGACATAGGCACCTTTGACCCGACCATCGACTGAACAGGCACCATCGGGGCGGTCTGCCTCCAGCATCAACCATGAGCGTTCGGTATCCGGTCCGGTGGTATCACCGATGTGCATCTCATACCCAACGATGGTTGCGCCCGATCCGGTGACGGTGCCGGTGACTTTTCGAAGTGCTTTGTCGCCGCCCATCACGGTTGCGATATCAAGCAGTCCCAGACCATCCGCGCCACCCGGCGGGCCTTCAATGCCATCCGGGTCTTCAACCCTGTGGCCGAGCATCTGGTATCCGCCGCAAATGCCGATGACCATGCCGCCGCGACGGTGGTGGGCAAGGATATCGATGTCCCATCCCTGTTGACGAAAATCCTTAAGGTCGGACAGGGTCGCCTTGGAACCGGGGATCAGGACAACATCGGCATCGGCGGGGATCACTTCGCCGGGGTTAACAATGACAACCGATACATCCGGTTCCGCTGCCAGCGGGTCAAGGTCATCGAAATTGGCAATCCGTGACAAACGGGGGACGGCGATCTTGATGTTACCCGCTTCGTTTGCCGCTGTCCGACGATGATCCAGCGTCATGGCATCCTCTTCCGGCAGACGGCGCGCAGCAGCGATATGCGGGACTACACCAAAGCAGGGCCAGCCGGTTTTTTCTTCAATGATTTTCAGACCATCATCAAACAATGTCGGGTCACCGCGGAACTTGTTGATGATGTAGCCTTTGATCCGCGCCCGCTCGTCATCAGACAGAACCGCATGAGTGCCGACCAGACTGGCAATCACGCCACCCCGGTCGATATCGGCAACCAGAATAACCGGCACGTCGGCGGCTTCGGCAAACCCCATGTTGGCAATGTCGCCATCGCGGAGATTGACCTCTGCCGGGCTGCCCGCCCCTTCGACCAGAACAAGGTCGGCATCTTCGGCAACAATTTCAAAACTTTCCAGCACGCGCGCCAGCAGTTTCGGTTTCAGTTTGTGGTAATCACGAGCCTTGGCCGTGCCCTCGACCTTGCCCTGAACGACAACCTGCGCGCCGATATCGGTTTGCGGTTTCAGCAAGACCGGGTTCATGTGCACACTCAGCGGCACCCCGGCGGCGCGCGCCTGCAAGGCCTGGGCGCGACCGATCTCACCGCCGTCATCGGTAACGGCGGCGTTGTTTGACATGTTCTGCGGTTTGAACGGGACCACATTCAGGCCACGGTTTTTAAACACCCGGCAAAGCCCGGCAACCAGCAGCGATTTCCCGACATCTGATCCCGTGCCCTGAAACATCAAGACCGCAGCGCGCCTATTTTCGGGCAAGGACCTGCCTCAGTTGATCGGCCTTGGGGTTTTTCAGGCCGCCCGCGAGAATCGTATCGGGCGTTGCCCCTTCACCGTAAAACGCTTCGTTGAGGTCGCGCCGTTTGGCCAGAACCGCCCCTTCCAGCGTCGCCCCGAGGTAGGCCCCGACATTGGAATTGGCAAAAGCAACGATGTCAGCGCCAAGGTTGGTCGTCACTGACGCTTCCATGCCGACCCCCCTGCCGCCAACGGTCGCGCCGGTATCGGCACCCAGCTTGCCCTGATGTTTGAGGATCGACTGCAGCGCGCCTTCACTTCTGATGATCAGCACAATCGCCGTATCCTGAACGCCCGCCTGCAACCCGAAGCTCGCCGCACCCAGCGTATAGAACGCCGGATACCCCCATGACCCGTCGCCATTGCGGCGAACAAGCACACCGTTGCCCGCCTCACCACCGGCAAAGAAGCCGGCCTTGATCACGGTTGGCAGGATGACGGTGGCATGGGCCTCATCCAGCATGCCCGCGAATTCTTTCAGGTCCTTGTGCTGGCGAAACCGCTCAACCGTCTGCGACGCCGTCGTCATCAGATTGCTCGCTGTCAGTCCCGGCGGCTCCTGCCAGGTCGTGCAGGCGCTCAGGGCAAGAATGGAGAAGATACAGATGAAGGTACGGAGGTGTTGCATCAGAATTCAATCCCTATCTGGGCTTTGACGCCGGAACGGAACGGATGTTTGATCATCGTCATTTCGGTAACCAGATCAGCAATTTCGATCAGCTCTTCCTTGGCGTTGCGGCCGGTGACAACAACATGCAGGTCTTCCGGTTTATTTTTCAGATAGTCGACAACGGCGTCAATATCGAGATTTCCATAACGTAGCGGGATGTTCAGTTCATCGAGGATAACCAGCTTGAACGACGGATCGTTCATCATGTCCCTGGACATTTCCCAGGCGTTTTCCGCCGCCGCGATATCACGCTGACGGTCCTGGGTTTCCCAACTGAAGCCCTGTCCCATGGCCTTGATCGAGACCAGATCAGGGAACTGGTCGAGAACGTGGCGCTCGCCTGTCTCCCACACGCCTTTGACAAACTGCACAATTCCAACCTTCATGCCGTTGCCGATGGCGCGAACGGCGAGGCCCATGGCCGCGGTCGACTTGCCCTTGCCCTTGCCGGTATGGACAATCAGCAAGCCTTTTTCGATGGTCTTGGTGGCGAGGATTTTGTCACGCGCCGCCTTTTTCTTGGCCATTTTTTCGGCATGGCGTTTGTCCAGCGCTTCATCACTACCGGGTTCGGGGGCGGATTCGGGCTGCTTGTCGTCGTCACTCATGTGTTCATTCCTGCATTTGTCTAAAGTGCACTATATCCGGTACCATCCCTGATATGGGTATCGCAAGTATCGTATCAGGGTTTTCCGGGAAATGGCGTGCAATTACTTGTAGTGTCATGATCGGCGTTGCACTGTCCTCATCGCTCAGCGCCAATCCGGCAGAGTGGTTGCGCGAATTCTCGAAAACCGACTTTTCCAGACACACCGTTGATTTCACGGAAATCCGTTCCGACGGGACGGAACGCGATTCCATTCCGCCAATCCTGTCGCCAAAATTTGTTGCCGTATCCGAAATCAGCGGCATGGGCGCGCTCGAGCCGGTCATCAGCTTTGCAATCAATGGCGACGCCCGCGCTTACCCGCTCCGTATATTGCTCTGGCACGAACTGGTCAATGATACCGTCGGCGGCCTGCCCGTGCTGATCAGTTACTGCCCGCTGTGCAATTCCGCCGTGGTGTTTGAGCGGCAAGTTGATGGCGAGGCGCTGGTCTTTGGCAATACGGGGCGGCTTCGTCATTTCGACATGGTCATGTATGATCTGAAAACCGAAAGCTGGTGGCAGCAGTTCAATGGCGATGCCATCATCGGCGAACTTAGCGGACGGCGGTTGAAACCCGTCATCGCCAAAATCGAATCGTTCGAACTGTTCAAGGCAACAACGCCAGACGGGCGCGTGCTTGTTCCCAACGACCCGAAAGCCCGCCCTTACGGCACCACGCCTTATGTGCGGATGGATAGCCGGGACGACAAGGCATCCCGCTACCCCTACACCATGCCCAAAGGGATTCAGCCACTGGAGCGCGTCATTGTCGTCGGCAATGAGGCCTGGCCGCTGAGCCTGTTGGCGGACCGACGACGGATTGTTACCGACAAGCTGATCCTGTCCTGGAGCGAGGGACAGAATTCAGTCCACGACACCCGCTGGATTCCCTTCGGTCGCGATGTCGGTAACGTTACGGTCGAGCGTTATGATGGCGAAGATCGCCGTGATGCGCTCTACGATATCATCTTCGCCTTCGCCTTCGCCGCCTTCCGACCGACAGGCATCTGGCATCTGGAATAACAGCAAGATCACGATCAGTAATCCTGACGTCACCTATTTTACAAACGGAGCGTCAATGTACCTTTGTTCCATCAGGGTCGGGTTCAGGAGATTTTTATCCCCCAGGATTTTCGATTCCCTGAGCCTGGGAAAGGCCTCATTTATCAGGCTCAGGATTTTCGGTTTGTCTTTGCGAACCCAGACGACGACAGGCAGTTTAACGAAGGGTTTGAAATCATATCTGGCGTCAGCATCAAGTTTCCTGATGTACCATTTGAAATCCTCTCCGCCCCACAATAGCGGCGCGCGGTTTACCAGAAACATTTTTACCGACGACAGAATGTGCGGCGCCTTGTGAAGGGTCAGGCGACGTTCTGCATGCAGCTTGTCGAGGTCCTTGGCAAACAGGTAGGGCGATTTCATTCCGTTTACAACGATAAGGGCCTTGCCAAACAGCCCTTCCCGAGATTCAGGTATTGCACTTATCCCGTCTGAAGAAAAAAACCCCGCTGTCCAGGGAGAAGACCAGTCACTGGGGATACAACAGTCGTTTAACTGGTTAACATTGATTGTGATCAGGGCGTCGACCGTACCGTCGCGAAGCTGGGCATAGGCCCGCTTCAGGGGCGTGACCATGAAATCGCAGGTAAGCTCGGCGTCCTGACATAACATTTTCACGGTTTCGCCCATGGTCCCCGAAAACTCTCCGGTCACACCCGTATGAAGGATTGGCGGAAAAGAGAACGAGGCAATTGTCGCGGTCAGGGGTTTTGGTGGGTCTGTCGCAAAAGCGGGCGAAGATACCGGAATCAGAATCGCAACCAGCAGAACCGCAAAAACGATACCCCGGATTTCTGCAAATCTGACAGGACGCACTCTAACCTCGCTCAGGAGTCGACCGTCAATTCCACGAATAACGATCCCCTACACTTTTACAGCCTCAAAATTTTCACGATCATACGCGACATGCGCCGGAACACAAATATCTCCGCGACAACAAAACCGCCTTCCAGGTAGTTTACCAAGGAAGGCCGCTTAAACATTTCAATGGCGGAAAAGAAGACCTGCGAAGACAGGGTGGGCGGTAGTCACAGACACTGTTTCGGGAAAAATGCGTTTCACAAGGGACTGGGAGCCGGTAGCATCAAGCAGGGTTTACCGGTTGATTGGGAAGTGCAGGATGAACGCCACACCATCAGTGTTCAGATCGTCGTTGTCAGGTGCCGACAAGATCGTCGTCTATGATCTCGAATTTACATCCTGGGAAGGGTTTCTTGAAAGCGGCTGGTCAATGCCCGGCAAACACTGCGAAATCATCCAGATCGGTGCAATAAAACTGGATTGCTGGCAGGCCTTTGAGGAAATTGATTCTCTCGATCTGCTGGTCAAACCCCTGATCAATCCTGTCCTCAGCGAGTACATTATGTCCCTGACCGGCCTCAGCCAACGGCAAATCGATTCCGATGGTATCGCCTTCCCGTCCGCATTTCAGGCGTTTGAAACGTTTTGTCAGGGGGCGGAATATGTCTGCTCGAACGGGGAAGACGACGACATCCTTAACAAGAACTGCGACCTTCATGACATTCTTCGCCCGGCCCGCACTGCCGAAGCCGTAGACCTGCGGCCGCTGTTCTCGGAAGCTCTGGGGATTACCGGATATGGCATTAACAGCTGTGACCTTGCGGCTCACATCGGGCTACCCGCGACCGGAAATGCCCATAATGGATTAGCCGATGCCCGCGGCGTCGCCGCCGCCCTGCATCATTTATGGTAATTTGCCAATCTGGGTTCCGCCCAAACCGGCAAGGACCGAATATGTCCACGCCTTGCCCTCACTCCCTGTTCTGAAACCTGCAATATGGTCGGACAACCTTACCCCGACAGACTCTCAAGCAAGGGCCGCGTATCATTGCGCCGGGTTTTCCACAATCCGCGGTCTTCGGCTTCCTTCATACGCTCGGCCATTTCCCTGAGCGCCGCCGGGTTGTGCTGTTCAAGAAAGGCGCGAACGTCGTCATCATTGAGGTAAGCATCGAACACCGCATCAAAGTGATGATCACGCACACACTTCGCGGTCGCCGCGAAGGCGAACAGGTAATCAACCGTTGCCGCCATTTCGAACGCCCCCTTGTACCCGTGACGCATGACGCCCTTGATCCATTTCGGGTTAATCACACGGGCCCGGACAACGCGGGCAATTTCGTCATCCAGCGTGCGGATACGCGGCGTTTCCGGGCGCGAATGGTCATTGTGATAAACGCTTGGCTGGTCGCCGGACAGGGTGCGCACCGCTGCCGTCATGCCGCCTTCGAACTGGTAATAATCGTCGGAATCCAGCAGATCGTGTTCACGGTTGTCCTGATTATGAACAACCGCCTCGACCCGTTTCAGGCGATTCTCGAACAACGCATGTTCAGCCCGGCCTTCCGTCCCGGCTCCGTAGGCATACCCCCCCCAGGCGACGTAGGCCCGGGCGAGATCGGCGTCGGTTTGCCAGCCACGCTCATCGATCAGCGCCTGAAGCCCGGCCCCGTAGGCACCGGGTTTCGAGCCGAACACCCGATAACCCGACCGGCGCCGGGCCTCGTTCTCGCTGACTCCTTCACCAACGAGTGTTTCAACTTCCGCCCTGATGCGTGCGCGGACCGGGTTCTGGCCATCGGACTCATCTGCATCGGCGACAGCGCGGACGGCGGAATCAAACAGATCGATAAGGCCCGGAAAGGCATCGCGGAAAAATCCTGAAATCCTGAGAGTCACATCAACCCGCGGACGACCGAGAACGGAGGCTGGCAGCACATCGAACCCGGTGACCCGCCGCGACGCCGCATCCCATGTCGGCTTGACCCCCATCAGCGCCAGAGCCTGGGCAATATCATCGCCGCCGGTGCGCATGTTGGATGTGCCCCAGGCGCTGAGCGCCAAGGTTTTCGGCCAGGCCCCGTGATCCTGCATGTAGCGCTCAACCAGCAAGGTCGCCGACTTCCAGCCGAGCGCCCAGGCCGCCGGGGTCGGCACGGTCCGGGTATCGACCGAATAAAAATTCTTTCCTGTCGGCAACACATCCGGTCGTCCCCGGGTCGGTGCGCCGGAGGTCCCGGGCTCAACAAACCGGCCATCGAGCCCGGTCAATAAACCGGCGACTTCGCTGTCCCCGCAGGCTTCAACGGCGGGCCGCAGACTGTCTGAAATGGTATCGAGAACGGCGGTCGCCTGAAGCCAGTCAGCAGCGGGGGGCATCCGTCCACTGACCAGTTCACTGGCCAGCAGTTCCAGGCGTTCGACCGTATCGCCGCTGGTCCGCCACGGGTCATTATTGAGCGTCGCCATCACTTGGGGACGCGGACCGCTCCAGGGCTGCCCGAGATCACAATCAAGCGGATCGAATCCGAGCTTCAGGTCATTGGCGAGGGCGCGGTGAAGCGAGACATCGCCGGCTTCCGCCTGACCTCTCGGCACCCGGACGAGGGCGACCAGCAAATCATCGAGCAGATGACCGGTCGGCGAGGCACCAAAAATGTGCAACCCGTCCCTGATCTGCATTTCCTTCAGTTCGCAAAGATAATTATCGAGCTTTGCCAGCGCCTGATCTTCATCATCGTCGCTGGCAATGCCGCAATCGGTATCCAGCCCGGTGACCTGACAGAGGCCGAGGATGTCCTTTTTCAGGACCTTCAGGCGGCGCGGGTCAACACCCGATGCTTCGTAATATTCATCAACCAGCTGTTCGAGATCGCGCAGCGGCCCGTAACTTTCAGCCCGCGTCAAAGGCGGCGTCAGATGATCAATGATCACGGCAGAGGCGCGGCGCTTGGCCTGCGTGCCTTCACCGGGGTCATTGACGATAAACGGATATAGGTGCGGCACGGGACCAAGCGCCGCTTCCGGGTAACAGGTTTCCGACAGCGCCAACGCCTTGCCCGGCAACCATTCAAGATTGCCGTGTTTGCCCATGTGAACAATTGCGTGGACATCGACGTCGCGACGCAACCAGGCATAAAAGGCAAAATAGCTGTGTGGTGGCACCAGCGCCGGGTCATGATAGGTTTCTGCCGGATCAACGTTATACCCGCGTGCCGGTTGCAAGCCGATGACGACATTGCCGAGACGAAACGCCGGCATGATAAAGCGCCCGCAATCGACGTCACCCGGTTGAAAGAACGGATCGGTTTCAGGCGCGCCCCAGCGCTCCAGCACCTCTTTCTGCACGGTATCCGGCAGGTCGGCGAAAAACTGCTGATAGTCGGCCATGGAAAAGGTTTCGCTGATGTTGCGCGATGTGAGCGCGCTTATATCGTTGGTCGGCCCGGCCAGCATTCGGGCCACCAGTTGATTGCCGTTTTCCGGAATATCGTCGACCCGATACCCGGCCTTCGCCAGTGCGTTCAGGACAATCACCGAACCCGCCGGGGTATCAAGGCCGACGCCGTTGCCAAGCCGCCCGTCCTGATTGGGGTAGTTGGCAAGCACGAGGGCGATTTTGCGGCTGTCCGCAGGCGTGCGCCGGAGTCTGGCCCAGGCGGCGGCGAGATCGGCAACAAACCGTACCCGGTCCGGCACCGGTGTGTACTGAACGATATCCGTCTCCGTCAGCGCGTCGCGGCGGGCCAGTCCCTTGAACGAGACGGCGCGGCTGAACACCCGCCCGTCGACTTCCGGCAAGGCGACGTTCATGGCAATATCGCGCGGCGCCAGACCCCGGGTTCCGTTTTCCCAGCCGTCCAGATTGCCGCCCGAGAAAACCGCTTGCAGAATAACCGGCGCGTCCTTATCACGGCCCGCCTCAAACACGGTTGGGATGCGCGCCGCCCCCGGTGCGGAAACGGCAAATCCCGTTGCATTGATCACCACATCCGGCGGCGCAGCGGCAAACAGCTGTTCCAGAATCGCGGCGGCGATGGGATCTTTCAGGCTTTGCGTAAACACCGGCAACGGGTTTAGGCCCGCCGCCCGCAGGCTTTCGACCAGCGCATCGACCGCCCCCATATTTCCGGCCTGAACAAGGGCGCGGTAAAAAACCAGAGCGACAACCGGTGCCCCGTCCGTCCACTGGGCCTGCAGGTCTTCTATGTCCGGCAAGGTAAACGTCGGCCAGTGCAGCCCGGCACGCACCAGCGGGCGGGGTTCCTGCCAGTCCTGATTATAGCCAATCAAATCGGCGGCGTATCTCAGCAGATGCTCGGAATTTTCCGGACCGCCGTGCACGCCATATTGCCACAATCGATGCTGGGCCTCGGACGGCAGGGACGACAGCTCCGCCAGTTCGGCATCCGGCTGATCATCGCCCGGCAGAAAGGCCAGTGGAATATTATGTGTCTGGCAGGCGGCGGCGATTTCGTCGACCCCATAGGTCCAGTATCCGCGACCGCCAAGGACCCGGACAATAACCAGCTTCGCCCCGGCGATAACACTGTCGACATAAAGGTCAACCGACATGTTGTGGCCGAGATGCATCAGATTGGCGAGACGGAGCCGCGGGCTCTGCGGATTTGTTTCAGCAAGCAGGGCATTTGCCCGCGACAGCGACGTCAGCTCCGTATCGGCGGCAGAAATATAAACGATGTCGCCGGGCGATTGCCCCAGATCAACCGCTTCGGAACCATCCGAAACCCCGCCGGGCTGGGCGGCCAGCAAATGCATGTCAGGCTGCGGGCTCCAGCGCGGCGCGGATGGCTGTTTCGTCCATGCCCTTTTCACCGATGATCACCAACGCCGTGCGACGCTCTTCATTCACCGCCCACGGTCGATCATAGTAGCGCTGGATGCGCGGACCGACACCCTGAATGACATGACGCATTTCCTTGCCGGGCACATGTGCAAACCCCTTGACCCGCAGGATATCGTGATCCGACGTCGCCTGGCGGATACGCGCCTCCAGCGCCTCCGGATCGTCGATATCACCAAGGCCAATGACAAACGAATCGAAGTCGTCATGGTCGTGTTCTTCTTCACCATCATGGTGTGATTTGCGGTTTTCGATGACCTCTTCAACGGCGGCGCTCAATCCAAGCAGGATCGCCGGATCAACCTTGCCGTGAGAGGTATGAAGGACCTTGGCCCCCGGCTCCATATCATGTGCGATATCGGCCTCGACCGATTTCAGCGATGCCGCGTCCATCAGGTCGCTTTTATTCAGCAACACCAGATCTGCGGACAGAAGCTGGTCGCCGAAAACTTCGTCCAGGGGCGATTCGTGATCAAGCGCGTCATCGGCTTCGCGCGCCGCCTGCACGGCGTCGGGATCATCGGCGAAACGACCTTCATGGACGGCGCGAGCGTCAACGACCGCAACCACCCCGTCGACCGTGACGCGGGATTTGATTTCCGGCCAGTTGAACGCCTTGACCAGCGGTTTCGGCAAGGCAAGGCCAGATGTTTCGATAACAATGTGGTCCGGCGCAAGCTCGCGATCCAGCAACGTTTCCATTGTTGGCAGAAAATCATCGGCGACCGTGCAGCAAATGCAGCCGTTGGCCAGTTCCATGATGTTGTCGTCATCACAGCCTTCGATGCCACAACCGGCAAGCATGCCCCGGTCGATCCCGAGATCGCCAAATTCATTTATGATGAGCGCGATTCGTTTGCCGCCCGCGTTTTCCAGCAGATGGCGGATCAGCGTTGTTTTGCCCGCACCCAGAAAGCCGGTGATCACAGTCGCAGGTATTTTCATGTCTTATCGTCCTTCAGTATCAGCGGCAATCCAGCCGCCATAAACACAACGCGATCACAGGCCCGAGCCACTACCTGATTCATCCGCCCGGCGCAATCCCTGAACTCTCTGGCCAGCGCATTTTCCGGAACAATGCCGAGGCCGACCTCGTTCGACACCAGCACAACCGGCCCTTGCGATTGTTCCAGTGCAGCGACCAGTTCCGCCGTCGCCGCCTCAATGTCGCGTTTGGCAAACATCAGGTTGGATAACCAGAGCGTCAGGCAATCGACCAGCACCGGTCGATCCGCCTCGGTTGAACTGGTGATGATCCCGGCCAAATCAAGAGGCTCTTCAACGGTCTGCCAGATTTCTCCGCGCCGTTCTTTATGTAAGGCGATGCGCGCCGCCATTTCGCCATCACCGGCAATCGCCTCGGCGGTCGCAAGGTAAAGGCCCTTGCCACACCCTTCAATCAGCTCTTCGGCGTAGCGGCTTTTGCCCGAGCGGGCACCGCCGAGAACCAGTGTCGATCGCGCCAATGTCATGATTTTGCCGATCGGTTGATATAGGAGACGCGCCACGACTGGCCTTTGCCGTTTAGCAAGCCGCCCTTTACGTGCTCAAGACGGGTGATCGACAGGGTGCTGACGGAAAACGACATGCCTGTTTCCGGTGACAAATTAAGACCGTGGGAAATGGCGGCGCGAATGGTGCCGCCATGGGCAACGGCAACAATGTCGCCGCCCGCATGCTCTTCGGTGCGCCGCTCAATGACCGCCCCCGCGCGTTCGATAAGGTCCTGAAAACTCTCGCCGCCGGGCGGTTTGTTACGCGCCGGTTGTTGCCAGAATTCATCGTAGAGTCCAGGATCGCTTGAGCGCATGGCATCCCAGCTTTGTCCCTGCCAATGACCAAAATCCTGTTCGCCCAGGTGTTCTTCAATAATCGGCACCGGATAATTCAGACCGGCATCGCGGATCGCCGCTGCGGTCCTGCGGGTCCGCGAAAGATGGCTGGTCAACCACACTGCATCAGCTGGAAGAATGGCGGCAAGGCCCCTGAAAGACTCCGTATCGGTGGTGTCGCAGGCGACGTCATCTGATCCGTAAATCAGCCCTACCATGTCGACCACCGGCGCATGGCGCACCCACCACCATGTTGTAACATCTGCGCTCATAAAAAGATCGCTCCTGCAATGATCAAGACCGTAATCTCGGCAACTTGCTGTGTTGTGCCCAGAACATCTCCCGTATACCCGCCGATCTGGCGCTGTGCAATCAGACCGACACTGCCCGCCGCCGCCAATGCCCCGAGCCCGCCGACAATCGCCCCCGTTAACCCCATCAGGGGCCAAGCCAGCACGACCCCGATAACCAGCGCCAAAGCCATTGCCGGGACGGATCCGCGTCCGGCGCTGGCGGCCAGACCGTCGGTGCGCGCGAGCGGTAAAAACACCATGATCACCGGCAATACAGCGCGCGACAGCACTGCCGCGCTGAGCAGTGACACGGCGGCCAGTCCCGGACCGGGCAGACCGGCAAGAATGGAGACGCGAATCCCGACGCTGAAAACCAGTGCCAGAACGCCATAAGCGCCGATCCGGCTGTCGCGCATGATCCGCAGTTTACTGTCGCGGTCAGAACCGCCGCCAAACCCGTCGGCGACGTCGGCAAGACCGTCTTCATGCAGGCCTCCAGTAACCAGCACGCCTGCTGCCAGACCGATAAAGGCGCAGGCCAGCGGATGCAGATAAAGCCCCGACATCAGCATCAGCATGCCCCCGGCAAGGCCACCGACCAGCAAGCCGATCAACGGATAGACCCGCCCGGCATCGGCCAGCTCACCCGGCCCGACCACGCCACCGGGGCGGAACGGCAGGCGCGTCAGAAACAGCCCGGCGACGGCGATGTCGCGCACCCAGCCACGAACCCCGCTGGTTCTGGTCGTGTGCTCTGGTCCGGTGCCGTCCATCTCGATGACCTTTGTTGAAAATTCCGCGTGCGCCGGGCGCAATTTGGTTATAGGTGAGGTGAACAGGAAAGAAAACCAGTGGGTAACAGGATGACCATATCTTCACTTGATGAGTTCAGGCAACTGCTTCAGAGCCTGCCAAAAGCGGACGAAGAGGCGCGCGATGCGGCACGGCAGCGCGAACCGCAGCTGACCAAACCGTTCGGTTCGCTCGGTCGGCTTGAGGAGGTATCGGAATGGCTGGCGACGTGGCAGGGCCATCATCCGCCCGAACTGGCAACGCCGCGCGCCCGGGTGTTCGCCGGTAATCATGGTGTCGTCGCCAGAGGTGTTTCCGCCTTCCCCGCCGAAGTGACGGGGCAGATGGTCTATAATTTCAAAGCCGGCGGGGCGGCGATCAATCAGCTTTGCCAGACCTTCGACATCGAGCTCGATGTCATCGCCCTCGATCTGGATCGACCGACCGCCGACTTCACCGAGACCCCGGCAATGAGCGAAGATGAGTGTATCGCGGCGATGGTTTCGGGCATGTCTGCGGTGCCTGAGGACACCGACATCCTCTGCCTTGGCGAAATGGGGATCGGCAACACCACCTCCGCCGCCGCCATCTGCCATGCCCTGTTTGACGGATCGGCCGAAGTCTGGACCGGGGCCGGAACCGGGGTCGAGGGCGAGGCAATGGCAACCAAGATTTCGGTGGTCGGCGATGGCGTGGCCCGTCACAAGCCCGATATCAAGGACGGCCTTGATGCCCTGAGATGCCTCGGCGGCCGCGAACTTGCCGCCATCGCCGGCGCGGTCATCGCGGCGCGCCAATATCGCGTTCCCGTATTGCTCGACGGCTACATCTCAACCGCCGCCGCCGCGACCCTCGAGGCCACCGTCAAGGGCACGCTCGATCACTGTCTGGTCTCGCACATGTCACTGGAGCCCGGCCACCAACGCCTCATCAAAGCCATCAACCAGCGCCCGTTGCTGGAGATGGACATGCGCCTCGGCGAAGCGTCGGGGGCAGCATTGGCTGTCGGCATCCTCAAGGGTGCGGTTGCCTGTCATACCGGCATGGCGACATTTGCTGAAGCCGGGGTTAGTGACAAGGGTTGAAGCAAGCCCCGACGCGAGAATAACGGGGACATGACGTGATCCCAGCGGGATCGGGATCGTGTCCCCGGTTTTCGGGAAGTAGTGAGCTGTGAGAGTATCAGATTGTTTTAGATTAATAAGGCGTCCCCGAAACTCTTGTCGATCTTATAGTAGTATGATGGCGGGTACTATTTTAAATTGTAATTGTCGAGAGGTTTTGAAAATTGGCGGCGGCATTGATAGTCTTGCCGATACAGGATTGGAGGGTTAGATGATATTTGGTGGATTCAAGGGTCTGCAACCACATGGCGGTATACGTTCGTCTGTGATGGTGATCTTGGGCTGCATCCAGTTTTTAAGCCTGTTTGGATACATGGGTGGCTTTTTTGACAGGACAGACCGACTTGTATGGCATGAATTTGTATGGGATCAGACAGCTGTAATTTCTACCGTAGCATTGTGTTTATTATGGCCTCTTTCCATCTTTATTTTACTGAGGGCCCAAATTGATCAAAATACAAAGCTGGGCGGAGCTGTTGTCATCAGCTTACCTATGGCAGTGTTTGTGGCTCTTTTCTTTGAGTTTGTGACCTTGGGCCCGCGCTAGATCGCAAAAGCGTAAGTTTCTCTTTCTTTTAAAATCTTGACTTTTTTCCTATTTAATGTTATGTATATGATCAATATCATAATTGAGGTTTGAGTTTGTCCCGTTCTCATTGTGATTGCCTCCCACCGGGGCGGGTTCGGTGGCTGCCTGTCCTATGGTTTCTGGCGGGGTTGCATGATTGTCATTTTGAAGACTGATTTGCTGACCGGTGCGGTGTGCTGGCGGTGAAGTGGTGGTCATGGTGTTACCTGTCGGCTTGAATTGTGCGTCTTTTAAGTTCCCTCCCCACCTGTGGGGGAGCATCTGTGTTTGAAGTCAAGGAGGATTTGGGCTCCATTTTCTATTTTCGGTGATAAGGGAGTTTGCGAGAATGACGAGTTTTCGCATGACTGCGGTGAGGGCGACCTTTGGCTTTTTGCC
>JAJFIJ010000385.1 GCA_021775105.1 Rhodospirillales bacterium
GCCAGGCTTGCGGAGCGACGTTGTTGAGCTTTGCCGTTTCGATCAAGGTGAAGGCGATGGCCAAGGCTTTCCCACCGCCCACGGAGCCGACGAACAGCCAGGTTTTTCTCCCGAGCGCCACAGGCTTCATGGCGGGCTCGAAATCGTGCTCGCTTGTGATCTGGCGATTTCTGTCAGCCACGCGCGGTTCGGGTTTCCCGAGCCGAGGGTTGGATTGGTCGCGAGCGGTGGCCTGCACCGGCTGGTGCGGACGATCCCGACCAAACACGCTATGGAGATTGCGTTGACTGGAGAGTTGTTTGACGCCCGCACGGCACAGGAGTATGGGCTTGTGAACAGGGTTGTCGAGCCGGATCAACTTGGAAAAGAAGTGTTGCAAACTGCGGAAGTTATTATTGAATGTGCGCCACTTTCTATTCGCGCGACAAAACAGATGATATTGCAGGGGGTGCAATATGGGCCCCTTGAAGAGGCATTTTCGGTTGAATACCCGGCCTATCGTAAAATGCTGGCGAGTGATGATGCCGTTGAAGGTCCAAAGGCCTTTGCAGAAAAGCGGCAACCTGTCTGGCGTGGGCGCTGAGGTGTTTCTCAAGGGGCATGATGTTGTTTGTCTGGATTCAAGCAGAATTCAACTTGAATGTACAACACTGATCCGGCACACTTTTTTGCCGCAAAATTTCTCGAAACGCCGCAAAATTCAACGAAAGAGAAGTCCAGCAATGAGTTTCGACCTGGAAAATCAAGGGTTCATCGTCACGGGTGCAAACAGGGGGATAGGACTGGCCGTCAGCAATCGGCTTTCCGAACTTGGAGCCAGGGTATCTGGTTGGGATCTGGATACCAGCAAGATGTCGAAAAATCCCGCATTTGCCCATTACACAACGGTGGATGTAACTAATGAAAACTCTATCAGGGTGGCCTTCGATGAGGCCCTGGAGCACCTTGGACCGATCTCTGGTGTTGTTGTCAATGCCGGTATCAATGGCCCCACCAAACCCGCTTGGGACTATACGCTGGCAGAATGGAACGATGTCATTAATGTTGACTTGACGGGTGTGTTTCTGACTGTCATGGCAGTCTTGCCGCATTTGCGTGAACGCAATTATGGGCGTGTCGTTATTATGGCGTCCGTTGCCGCCAAGGAAGGTAACCCCGGCGCTATTGCCTATGGGGCTGCAAAAGCCGGTGTTGTCGGATTTGCCAAGGGGTTGGCGCGGGAAGTATTGCCATCGGATATTACTGTTAACTGCATTGCGCCGGCTATTGCCGAAACCGAACTACTGAACGGTATGTCGGATGAATATATCGCCGACAAGACATCCCGTATCCCGATGGGACGGTTGTGCCACCCTGAAGAAGTGGCTGACATGACGGCGTGGGCGTTGAGCCCGAGGTGTTCGTTTACGACCGGGCAGGTATTTGATACGACCGGTGGGCGGGCAACCTACTAGAACTGCAATTTCAATCAGGAGTGATTTATGGCTTCGCAGATTTTTTCCGGCAAAAAGGCGATCATCAGTGGTGGATCGAAGGGGATTGGTTATGCCATCGCCAAACGGTTTGCCGAAGATGGTGCCGATGTATTCCTGCTGGCGTCAAATGCCGGGCGACTGGAAGCAGCGGCTACCAGGATCGCATCTGAAACCGGCAAGCAAGCTGGATACCATGCGGCGGATTTACGAACTTATGAAGGATGCGAAGCAGCTTACGCGGCCGCCAGGAAATTCTCTGCCGACGTTGATGTTCTGATCAATGCCGCAGGTGCGACCAAGGGCGGAAGGTTTCCGGAGCAACCGGATGAGGAAATGGTCGACGGATTTGCCCTGAAATTTCACGGTGCGGTACGTTTGTGCCGCTTGTTCTGGCCTGAGTTGGTGGCGCGTAACGGAACAATCATCAATATCGCCGGCGGGTTTGCCCGCACACCCGATCCGGACTTTACCGTGGGTGGCGCGGTGAACGCAGCGTTGGCCAACTTCACCAAGGCGCTGGCCGGGCAGGGGTTGCGTGATGATGTCAACGTCAATTGGCTACATCCGGGTCTGACCGTTACCAGCCGAATGGACGAGATATTCGAGCGTCGCGCCGAAATGGAAGGCAAGACCCGTGAAGACGTAGAAAAGCAGGCAGTGACAGATGAAGGAATCAGACGACTTGGTCAGCCTGAGGATGTCGCCGCACTTGTCGCGTTCCTGTGCCGCCCGGAAGCGCGCCACATTCATGGTGCCGGTATAGCCATAGATGGTGGTGGAGCCAAAGGATACAGCTAGCCTCCAACTTATAAAGGTCAGGCTGAGAAACCGGGTATTGAAATTAGCGGTTCAATGATCGTTCAAAATCAGCAAAAATAATATAAATCAACAATTCAGAGGCCAGATATGACCCCTGTCTCAAGAACAAAACGACGCGATTATTCCCTGTTGGGTGAGGACGCCAGGCGGGCCCACTTGGACGGGCGTATTGGCCGCGGATTTGGACATTGATTTACACCATGATGATCGCCACGGCGATCTACACCAGTTCGATATTGCCGGTAATGCTGATCGGGTCCCCCCGGTTATACGGGGCGCGGCATCATCGAATGACGGGCCTTTTGCAACATGCGGGCCTTGCACAGGATGTATTTGATCATCGACTGAACAGCCGCACGGTTTATATGAACCGGATTAACCGTTTCATCTACTGAAATATGAACTATCACGTTGAGCACCATATGTTCCCGATGGTGCCGTATCATGCATTGCCCAAGCTGCATGAGCGTATCAAACATGACCTTCCTGCAGCCAATACAAGTATCCTTGATGCCTATCGTGAATTGTGGCCGACACTCATGCTCCAGCTCAAAAATGACAGTTGGTTTCTCAAGCGCGAATTGCCGCCGTCAGCAACGCCGTATCTTTCAGAGTACGACGCAGATATTACTCCCCGCTTGATAATCAGAGAACCGGTCTGATCAACTGTCCATGGACAGATAATGACTTTCCTGACCACGGACGATGGCGATCAAGGTGTCGAGGGTTGGTGTCGGGACATCATGTTTCTTGCCTAGCCGTGAAACGGTGCCGTAAATCCGCTCGATCTCTGTTGGTCGACCGGAGCGCAGGTCCGTACATAACGAAGATCTGGAATCGCCCGTACCGGCAGATGTACTCGTCAGTTGGTTCAAAATTTCATGTTTTTCCGTATCATCGATTCCGATGCCACAGGCGCGGGCCACTGCCGCCGCTTCATCTACGGCGCGATGAATTGTGGTTTTTAGTTCCGGGATTCTGACCATCTGGGCCGACGTCAGATCAGTTGCTCCTGACGTTGCTGACAGCCCAATGTTGCCGAGTAGTTTTTTCCACATGTTCAGCCGGATAGTCTGACTGGCGTGGGTATCAAGCCCGGCTGCGCTAAAAGCGTCAGCGATTTTTCTGATCCGCTGTGTATTTGTCCCGGCGGCGGGGCCAAACAGTTCACCGATGTAGGTAGGTAGATCACTGTAGTTGCGGATAATGCCGGGGCCTTCAACGGTTGCCCCCTGTGCCGTCAGGCCGCCGATGACCCGGTTTTCACCAATTATTTCTGCGATCACTTCTTCGTTGCCGATACCGTTCTGGAAACTGATAACGGTTGTGTGATCGCCAAAAACAGCCGATGCATCCTGTACAGCTTTTTGTGTATGAAGCGCTTTGCACTGGACAATTACGACATCGCCGACACCTGCTTCCACGGGGGCCATCGTCGCCTTGATTTTGATAGTTCGATCACCGCCGTAACCAACGATCTTCAAACCGTTTGCCTGGATGGTTTCAACATGTTCCCTGTTGACGTCCAGCAGCGTGACATCCAGCCCGCCCTCACAAAGCAGGCCGCCGAACAGCCCGCCGATGGCGCCAGCACCGATCACAACAATTTTTGGAGAGTGAGTTTCAGTCATGAAAAAAATCCGTTTTGTTGATTTGAAAAAACGAGGGTCAAAGATCGATGACTCCGCAACCTTGTGCCAACAGGCCTTTGGCAATGACGGTCCGGTGGATCTCGGATGTGCCGTCATAAATCCGGAAGATCCGGCTGTCGCGATAAAATCTTTCCAGGGGTAATGCTTTTGAGTATCCCATTCCGCCAAATATCTGCACAGCGCGATCCGCGACTTTGCCATAAGTTTCGGCAGCAAAAACCTTTACCATTGATATTTTCTCACGCGCTTCCTTGCCTTGGTCCAGATCCCAGGCGGCATTCAGTATCATCAGTCGGGCGGCACTGATTTCCATGGCACTGTCGGCCAACATCGTCTGCATCATTTGAAACTGCCCGATCGGTTTGCCGAACTGCTGGCGTTCGTTTGCATATTCCGTCATCAGCTCGAGAATCCGGTTTGACATGCCAACAGCACGCGCACCGATGTGCGCCAAACGAATGCGGCCAACTGTTTCCAGCACCAGTTTGAGACCCTTGCCCTGTTCACCCAGCAGGTTTTCTGACCCCAGGGGGACTTCATCAAAAAACAGTTCGACATGGCTGGTGCCACTCAGGCCCATCATTGGCTGATCCGTGCCGATGGTGAACCCGGGCGCATCTTTGTCGACAAGAAACAGCGAAATACCCTTGGCTCCGGCATTTGAGTCTGTCACGGCAGAAACGACAAAAAAATCTGAAAATGCGCCGTCACTGATGAAATGTTTATGGCCACTCAGCCGCCATCCATCGCCGTCCTTTGTCGCCCGCGTTTTGATGCCCGCTGCGTCAGACCCGGCACTGGGTTCGGTGATGGCGATCGAACAAACGCGTTCTCCGGCGACGGAAGGTAATAACCAGCGTTCGCGCTGCGGGCCGCTGCATGCCAGCAAGACCTCGTAAACGTTGCCGAAGGCGCGACGAATCAGAATGTCCTGAGTGCGACCAATCTGTTCTTCGACCAGACACATATTCACCGTGCTCAAGCCGCCACCACCCAGTTCGACAGGCATGTTCATGCCATAAAGCCCCAGTGCTTTCGATTTACTGAAGATCTCGGTGGCGATTTCAGATGCCAATATGCCGCTCTTGTTGACATCGTCTTCAAGCGGGTGAAGTTCCGTTTCAACAAACCGTCGCACGGTTTCAAGAACCTGTTTTGTTTCTGTGCTGATTGAGAAATCCATGAGAATCTCTTTCAAAAAAATGCGTTGTGACCAAACTCTCCCCGATCACAACGTATTACACAGGGAAGTTATCAGCCAAAAATCTCTTTAAATTTACCGATGCAGGTACGGAAACCTTCTTCATAGTTTTTGTTCCCCGGATGATAAACACTTTCAAAGGAAACGACGCCATCAAATCCGTCAGCTTTCATTGCATCCGCAGCAGGCTGGAATTGATCGGCCAACTGACCCTTGCCCATTTCACGGACTTCCAGCGTGGCTTTGGGGGTGTCCACCTGAACATCCTTGATGTGCACATGCCCAAGATACCCACCTTTCAGGGCTTCATATCCGTCGGGCCACATGGGTTCGTGGCAGAAACAGGCATTCGCCGAATCCCAAAGAACTTTCAGGCGGTCGGTACCCAGGTCATCAATCAGTTTGCGTGCTGTCCACGCGGAATTGATCATGTTGCCGTTTCCGGTTTCAACAATAAGCATGACGTCTTCTTTTTCGGCCAGCCGAAGAGCAGGTTCAACAATCGCCAGCAAAGAATCCCAGGCACCTTTCGCAACGTTCCAGTCTTCCGCACCGTTATATCCCCACAGGATCATTTCCTTTTTGCCGCTCATGATACGCACAGTGCCGCAGTCAAATCTGTGCGCCATGTCGATGCATCGCTGCAGGCCATCCATGTGTTTTGTGTGCAACTCATCGCCCGGTTTGGTCGACATGGGGACGCCACCAAATACATGACGCGAAATGCTCGAAACCCTGACATCGTATTCCTCGATCAGGTCATGGGCCTTTTGCAGTTGGCTTTCATCAAGATCACCGACCTCTTTGTCCCAAAGGAATTGCAGTTCCGCATATTCCAGATCGAATTCCTTCATGACCTTCAGCGCATGTTCGAGGTCGCGGCTGATGCCGTCCGTGATTACACCCAGTTTCATTGTTTTTCCCCTATTTGTTTAACGCGCCAGTCCAGCGCCAATTATGTCTTCAATAACCCGCGTCACGACCCAATTGTCGCCGTCGGGATGTTTGGTTTTTCCAGCCTGAAACAGTTGCATGGCGGTTCCCGCTGTAAAGAGTGGGACGCCATGTTCGCGTGCCATATCCATAGCAATGGTCAGGTCCTTGTACATGGTCGCAATATGGCTGCCAGTGCCTTCGAATTTACGGTCGATAATGTTCTCCAATGCTGTATTGGCGACGCCACAACCGGCACCGGAAGTGCTGAATACGTCGTAAAGAACCTGACCTGAAACGCCGGATTTGGCGGCCAGAGCTGAGGCTTCAAAGGTTGCTGTGAAGATGGACCCAATTAGTGATTGCAGGCAGGCTTTGACAGTTTGTCCCATGCCAGCTTCGGTACCAACCCGATGGATGGTTTTGCTGACCGCTTCCATAACCGGGCGAAACTCATCAAGTGTTGTATCAGACCCGGCGGCCATCATTGTCAAAGTCCCGGATTGTGCACCAGGAAAACCGCCGCTGACCGGGGAGTCGATCAATTCAATGCCCGACCCCATGAGGTCTTTGGCTATATCCCGGGCCTCACCGGCCATGATCGTTGCGGTCAGAAGCACAGCGGAGCCGGATTTGAGAGAATGAACCAAACCATCCTCTCCCAGAATCACGGCCTTTGCCTGATCTCCGTTCATGACCATTACAAATACGGCATCCGCGTTTTCACCAACTTCGCGGGCCGTCGTTGCTGAATTCCCACCCATCTCGGCAAACGCCAGCATCCGTTCGGGGCTCAAATCCAGGCCCGTTGTTTCAAAACCGTTACTAATGAGGTTCTTGGCAAGGCCACTGCCCATATCGCCAAGTCCGATGACACCAACTTTTTTCATTTGTCTGTTTCTCCCCGGATGGAAACGGCTTTCAGAGTCTCAAGATATTGGAAGCTGGTTAGTTTTTTGATTTTTTGAAGGGCTGCGCCAAAAGGAAAGGCATCCTCAAGTCTGTTCTGCCCGTCGAATTGGGTCAGGGTATACCCACTGAAATTTATCTTCAACATCATTTGTCTAATCAGAAGACATCATTTATGAACATATTAAGTATTTGAATTTAAATATAAAAATAATAAAAAAAATTAATATCACATCAAAAACATCAAAAAAATGATGCATAAAAATTCGATATCTCTTCCTATTATTATAGTGATGGGTTAAGTATTTCAGGCGAGAAAAGAGGGGCTGGTGCGGAATAGCGGAGATCAACATCCGGCGTTCGGACCTGCATCAAGCTGGGAGGCTAATAACAGCGATGGTGAAATTTGGCCGGGCCAAAATCACTGATGTTGCAAGGGAAGCTGGCGTCAGTACGGCGACCGTTGACCGTGTTCTAAACCGGCGCGCTGGCGTGCGCGCAGAAACATCTGAACGCGTCTGGTCTGTGGTTGCCCGAATCAATTCTGGCAAATCCGGCAACACCCCGCTGCAACTGGTTCACTCCAGCAAGACATTAGATTTTCTGGTGCCAGCGGGCGCGGGACCATCTGTCGAGGAAAATTTGCTTGGCGCGGCGGTAGATGCGGGCCGGGCAAAGAACGCATCCATAAAATTCCATGAGATTGACCGCTTTGATCCGGAACGTCTGGCCAATCATATTAAAATGGCCGTCGACAATGGCTCTGACGGCATTGCGTTGCAGGCACTCGAACATCCGTCGGTCAAATGGGCGGTTGATCGTGCAGTAAAAGCTGGAGTTCCGGTTTTGACAATTCAGTCAGATTTGTCCGGGTCCAGACGTATGGGATTTGTCGGTATTGATAACCGGGCGGCGGGAAGGTCTGCCGGCTATCTTATCGGTCGATTTCTTGGCGGTAGAAAAGGCAAGGTCGCGATTGTTGCAGGCAGCCATCTCTATAGCAGCCACGATGATCGTGAAATCGGGTTCAGGCGGGTTTGCCGGGAAGATTTTCCAGAGCTTGAGATACTCGATCTGGTGCTCGGCAATGATGATTCTCAGGATAATTACACAAAAGTCAGTGAGTTGCTTGATCAACACAATGACATCATCGGAATCTACAATATCGGATCGGGTAACCGGGGAATAGTAAAGGCTTTGCATGAACGGGGAATTGAAAAACAGGTGGTATTCATCAGCCATCACTTGACTTCGACTTCCCGCCCGTACCTTCTGAACGGATCGATTGATGCAATTATTCATCAGGATATGAGAAAACTGGTGGATCTCGTGATCTCCAAACTGATTTCGGGTCCGGAGGATATTGTCTCCGAGGTGACGATCATGCCGTTCGAAATTGTTATCCGCGAAAATGTATTTGATTGACGGGCTGGATGAGAATGTATTTTGAGATTGAATATCTGACGTGCTTTGACCATCTGACCAGTTCATTCGGGCTGACGGAAAAGGGGCCGTCATGCTGAAGGTGACAGGGCTGGCAACCGGGTATGGTAAAATCCAGATTTTGCGCGGTATCAACCTGAATGTACCAAAAGACAGTATTGTCGCCCTGTTGGGCGGTAATGGCACCGGTAAGTCGACATTACTGAAGGCCCTGTCTGGGTTGTTGCCTGTCTGGGAAGGTATGATCGAGTTTGACGGACAACCCATCCAGAATCTTCCTCCGCACACAATTGTAAGGGCTGGTCTGACCCAGGTGACACAGGGTAAGGACGCCTACCCGGCCATGACAGTCGAGGAAAATCTGAAGCTCGGTGCTTATACCCGAAACGACAAAGTTGAAATCGCCAGCGATCTTGAAAAGGTTTACACCTATTTCCCAAGATTGCTGGAACGACGAAAACAGTTTTCGGGAACCTTGAGTGGTGGTGAAGTGCAAATGCTTGTTATCGGACGCGGGTTAATGGCGCGTCCGAAGCTGTTGATGCTGGATGAACCGAGCGCGGCACTGGCTCCCAAGGTGGTCATGGATATTTTTTCGACCATCAATCGAATTCGGAAATCCGGTGTATCGATTCTAATGGTCGAGCAGAATGTCAGGATGGCATTGTTGCTGGCGGAGTACGGTTACATCATCCGTGATGGCGTGATCCTGATGGAAGGTGGGGCACGGGATATGATTAATGATCCGAATGTAAAGGCGTCGTTCCTCGGGGGTACCGTCGCAGACACAACGCGCGACATTAAAGCCTGAATGCTGGAGATAACCGTTTATGGAATTTGATTTTGCATCGCTCTTTGCTTTCGTCCTGTTCGGGGTGACGATTGGCGTTGTCTACGGCATTGTCGCATTGGGGATTTCACTGATTTACTCCGGGCTGGATATTGTTCATTTCGCCCATGGTGAGATTTACATGTTTGGAGCGTTTTTTGGTCTGATGTTTTCGCAGGTCATGGGATTTCCCTATCCGGTCGCACTGATCCTGTCGATGATATGCGCGGCCATTCTCGGCATGTTCGTTGAGCGGGTTTTCTATCGCCGCCTGACCAAGGGCGGTGGCGGATATACGGTCGCCGGGATGGGGATGATTATCTGCGGGTTTGGGATGTCCATTGTTCTTATGAACATTGCTTTTCTGATTTGGGGCGCGGGAGCTGAACCGTTCCATGTCGATCTGGGTATGCCCTATCAGTTTGGCGATATCACACTGCCAAAAAGTTATGCCCTGACGGCATTGATGTCTGTGTTGTTGATGGCGTCACTCCACTATTTCCTCAAAAAAACCAAGATTGGACTGGCGATCCGCGCCGTCGCTGCCAACAAGGACATTGCCTATCTCATGGGAATTAATGTCCCCATGATGATTTCATTGATTTTTGGACTGGCTTGCGGACTGGCCGCCGCCGCGGGTGTCCTCATTGGACCAATGCAGTCGGTTCAGGTCGAAATGGGTTATCTGATGCTCCTGAAAGCCTTCGCCGCCGCAGTTGTTGGCGGGTTCGGAAGCCTGCCGGGAGCTATAGCAGGCGGCATTATCGTGGGAATTTCAGAAAATCTTGGTGCCGCCTATATCTCGCCAAGTCACAAGGACATCTATGCATTCTTGTTACTAATTCTCGTGCTTATGTTCAAACCGTCGGGCCTGTTTGGCGTCGTCGCACGAGTTAAAGCCTGACAATCGGGTCAGGAATGAAAGAGGCCTGAAAAATCGAAAACGATTAGGGAGAGTGTAAAATGAGCAGTCTAAAAAGAACAATTATGACGGTCGGTTTGGCCGGCGGCATGTTGGCCGGTATTGCGGTGGGAGCGATGGCCGCTGATATCCGTGTTGGTATTACGATGAGAATGGTCAGTGAGAATGGTCAGAAATACGGCCAGATGGTCATGGACGAAATTGACATGATCAACAAATCGGGTGGAATCAATGGCAATATGATCAAACCTACATTGATGAATGACGAATGCAAATCTGACAAAGGGGTCGCCAACGCGGTCAAGCTTGTCAACCAGCAAAAAGTTCATCTTCTTATTGGCTCAACGTGCTCTTCTGTCTCATTGCCGATTGTCGACGTCACGGCCAAAGCTGGCGTACCACAAATTATCCCTCACTCGACCAATGGTAAAATTACCAAAAAGGGTAGTGAATGGGTATTTAGGGTTCCCGTATCCGGTCGTTATTACGCCGGCGTGAACGCAAAGTACGTCGGTGAAAATATCGGCAAAAAAGTTGCCTATCTTTGTGCTGCAGATGCGGCGTCGCAAAATGATTGCGATGCCATGCAAAAACAGATGAAGGCCCAACATGGGGCTGATCCTGCTTATGTTGCTCAAGTGCAGGAAAAGGAAGTCGATTTCCGCACGCATATGCAAAAAATCAAATCTGCCGGTGTTGATGGAATCATGATTGCGGCTCTGGCTGAAACAATGGCCCGTGCATTGATCCAGTCCTATGAAGCCGGTATCCCGGCCAGCGTTCGCCGGATTGGCTCCTCTTCAGCATCCAACTCGCCTGTGCCAAGTATTGCCGGTGATGCGGCAAAAGGCGTATTCTTCGCGGCCGCTTATGCAGCCGCCGATACTCGCCCTGTTGCCAGACTGTTTAATGAAATGGTCAAACAACGCTACGGAATTCACGCCCCTGACCATGATTTTAGCCAGGCCTATGATCTGGTACGGATCGTTGAAATAGCGCTCGGCAACGCAAACTTGAAACTTGATGACAGTTCTTTGGCGGCAGATCGCACGGCGATCCGGGACGCTATTGCATCAGTCAAAAATTATGAAGGGCTTGCATCCGGTCCGATCAGCTTTTGCGCTGCTCCAACACCGCAATGCCGGGACGGAAATCGTACAGCGGTCTTGATCGCCTATACGAAAGGCGGAAAAGACTACAAGACGGAAGTTCTTGCGCGCGTCACCATGCCAATCGATTTCGGTCTGTAAGAAAATTCAATACCGATGTCAGGGGAGACCGATCATTGGTCTCCCCTGACGATTTAATCAATTTGACCGGACAACGATTTGATGACGGCAGTAAATTCCAGTTTTAAACAGGCCTCTGACTTTATTGATAAATTGAGTGCTATTCACAGGATGCTTCCCTGGCTATTGGCGTTTGTTCTGTTATTGCCATTGCCGCAGATTTTGGCGGCGGTTTTTAATGACTATTACGTCTATCTCGTCAACAAAATCTGCATCTTTATACTGCTTTCCGTGGGGCTGAATATCGTTAAGGGGTTTTGCGGGCAGGTCACCGTAGGACACGTTGGCCTATATGCTATCGGCGCTGTTTCATCCGCTCTGGTTTCCTTGCATTTCGGGTGGTCCTTCTGGATCGCTTTTCCCATCGGTATACTATTTGCCGGATTGGCAGGTGTTATCGTCGGATTGCCATCGGTGCGGCTTGAAGGAGCATATCTTGCTCTGGCGACACTGGGACTAGGGGAATCTGTGCGAATCATGATTGCGGTCACGCCACTGTTCGGGTCCTCAACCGGTTTGTTATCAATCCCTCAACCAACAATCGGAGATTTCGCATTCGACAGTTACAGCAAATATTATTATCTCGTAATGACGGCAGCGTTAATTGGTATATACATGTCGTTCTCAATCCTTCGTTCGGCCACCGGCAGGGCTTTTATGGCTGTCCGTGAAGACACGATTGCTGCTGCCGTTCACGGCATCAACGTAGCAAAATACAAACTACTGGCATTTGTAATCAGCGCGCTTTACGCCGGGGCGGCTGGCGGACTGTTTGCCCATATGCCGCCTGGCTACATTCACCACAATAACTTTACCATCATCGAAATGGTGACGCTGTTGTTGATGGTCGTTCTGGGAGGGATCGGACATGTCTGGGGAGGTATTATCGGGGCCATCGTGGTGACGATAATATATGACCAGACCCTGGAATTTTATTTCATCCAACCGTTACTGTTCGGAATAACCATGGTCATGATTGTAATGTTCATGCCGCGCGGAATTGGCGGCGTCATTGACAAATATCTGGTTACCCGTGAGTTCATCAAAATTCAAGAGGAGAAGTCCGATGGCACTTCTTGAAACCGTTGGGCTCTCCAAAAGTTTCGGTGGTCTCAGGGCAATTTCCAATCTGGATGTCGACGTAGAAGCCGGTTCAATCCACGGATTAATCGGACCAAACGGGTCAGGGAAATCAACTTTTTTCAACCTTGTAACCGGTGTTTATCAGCCAGATCCCGGAAGCCGGATTTTTTTCGATGGACACGATATCACCAAGTCTCCCTCCCATGATATTGGTGCGCGGGGGATCGCCAGAACTTTTCAGCTCCTACGCCTGTTTTCAGAAATGACCGTTTTGCAGAATTTGATGGTTGGCTATCATACCCATGTTCCTTATGGCTTTCTAAGCTCTCTGTTTAACAATTCTGCTGTCCGCAGGATTGATGCTGAGACAACGGACGAAATGATGGATTTGCTGGAATTCATTGGTTTGGCAGAATTTGCCAATATGCCTGCGAGTGAGCTCTCCGGTGGACAACGGCGTTTGTTGGCGCTGGGACGGGCGATGGCTATGCGTCCGAGACTGTTGATGTTGGATGAACCCGCTGCCGGGTTGTCTCCGGTTAACGTGGATCATCTGCTGTCGATTGTCATGGCGCTCAAGGAGCGATTTGGCCTGACAGTTCTGATCGTCGAACATATCTTGAAAGTGGTGATGGAAACTTGCGATACCGTTACGGTTCTCGATTATGGCCAGAAAATCGGCGAAGGATCGCCTGAAGAGGTCAAAGATGACCACGCTGTAATCGAAGCCTATCTCGGTCAAGAGATGGATGACGAGGAAATCAGAGCCGCTTTTGAGGCTTCAGAGTAACCTTAAGTGATGACTTTTAATTCTCGCACGGCATCTTTAATTTTAGCTACAGCCTGGAACACAAAAACCCCCTGTCCGGGTATCCCGCAGGACAGCTTCCCCGAGTCAATTGTACAAGCCTATGAAATTCAAGATTTATTGACGACTGAAGTTGACGATGAGGTTGCCGGCTGGAAAGTCGGCTTCCCGCCGTCTGGTGCGATCAGTGGCAGGGTATTTTCCCGCAACCTTCATTCGTCACCTATAAACCTGTCATCTGTCACCTATCCTGAACCCAATCTTGAATGTGAAATTGCTTTTCGAATTTCTGCTGATCCGCCGATATTGTCCCGTATCGCTACGCGGGAAGATTATTCACCAATCATGAAGGCATACTCTGCTATCGAACTGACGGGGCGTCGCGTTGCCGGGGCGCCGCATGGGCCTTCCAATGAACGGGAAGTTCGCGACATTATTGCGGATAACTCAGGCGGTGCCGGATTGGTCATCGGACCGGAATTGAACGGTTGGCGCGATCTTGATTTTTCCACGATTGCGGTTGATCTTGAGATCGCGAACAAACCCGCTCCCATGATTCCTGACGCCAACAAACGAGATTTGGTTATGGTTGTCGTTGACCTTGCAAATCAGCTGGCAGAGCGAGGTTTGGATCTCAGGAACGGAGATTATATCTCCACGGGTTCCTTGACGGAACCCACAAGACTTCCTGTCGGTGCCGACGCACGCGCTGTTTACAAAGATATCGGTGAGATTAATCTGCGTCTTGAATAGCCCGCAGATATAGAAGGTTTGTCCGGGAGACTGAATGGTCGCGAATAAAGTCATGTCGATTGAAGATGCTGCATCACTGGTTCCGGATGGCGCCGGTATTGGCGTGATTGGCGGTGGTGGTGGGCTGGTTGAACCCGACGCTCTGATGGAAGCTGTTGGCAAGCGGTTCCTGACATCGGGGCACCCGAACCAGTTATCAATTATACACGCACTTGGCATTGGTGACCGTGACCGTCGTGGCCTTAATCACTTCGCCTACGAAGGGATGGTCAGGCGGGTTATTGGCGGACATTGGGTCTGGTCACCACGGATGCAGGAACTGGCGAAAGACGAAAAGATTGAGGCCTACGTTTTGCCCGGTGGCGTCATCATGCAGATGTGGCGCGAAATCGGCGCGAAACGTCCCGGTCTGATGACCCATGTGGGTCTGGGCACATTCGTCGATCCGCGTCAGGATGGCGGGAAAATGAATTCCCGAGCGAAAGAAGATCTCGTCGAACTTGTTGAGGTCGATGGCCGGGAATGGCTTCGCTACAAACCCTATCCTGTAGACGTTGCGATCATCCGTGGCAGTTATGCGGACTCTGACGGGAACATAAGTCTTGATCAGGAACCTGCCAACCTTGACGCTTATGCCCTTGCCATGGCGGCGCACAATTCAGGTGGCAAGGTTCTGGTTCAGGTCCGGACGCTGGTTGAGCGCGATACACTTCGCCCTCGTGATGTGCGTATTCCGGGCGCAATTGTTGATGCCGTGGTGGTCGTGCCGGATCAGCCAATGAGCCACCAAATGTTCCATGATCCGACACTTTCAGGTGAGAGCCGGGCTTCAACGGAGAATGTGTATACAGAAGCGCCAAAACTGTCGGCTCGCGAGATTATCGCCAGAAGGGCCGCTCTTGAACTCAACGATGACGCGGTCATAAATTTCGGATTTGGAATTCCCGACCGGGTCGCCAGCCTGATTGCTGAGCGCGGCGTGACGGAACGATATTATCAGACGATCGAGCATGGTACGTATGGCGGACAACTTCTGGACGGGACGCTTTTTGGTTATGCGCGAAATGCTTCGGCGATGATTGACGCACCCTCGCAGTTTGATTTTTACAGCGGCGGGGGCCTTGATATTGCGTTCCTCGGGATGGGTGAGATGGATCGGGCGGGGAACGTTAACGCATCGAAGCTCGGAGGCGTCACTGTCGGCCCCGGCGGTTTCATCGATATTGCCCAGAACGCCCGAAAGATGGTGTTTTGCGGAACATTTGATACCAAGGGAACTGACATCGACATAACAAACGCCATCTTGACGATCCGTCAGCACGGCAGCATTTCGAAGGTCGTTGATGATGTCGCACAGATTACGTTCAGTGGCGAACAAGCATTAAATTGTAACCAGGAAGTAATTTACGTAACAGAGCGGGCTGTTTTTCGACTGACATCTGATGGAGTGGTTTTAAGCGAAATTGCACCGGGCATTGATTTGCAAACGGATATTCTCGACCGGATGACCTTTGTGCCCGTGATGATCGGAGAGCCAGCCTTGATGGCCAAAAATCTTTTTGAAGCCGGAGAATAATCCAAGGAAATACAATGGAGCCAGTACGGTTAGCTATAATTGGTGCGGGGCAGATTGGGACGCGCCATGGGGAACTGATGAGAGACGAGACCAACTGCCAGTTGGTATCAATTGCCGACCCCTCTCCAACTGCTGAACAGCGGGGTCGGGATTTTGATGTTCCCTGTTATACGGATTTTGAAGAGATGCTGCGCGAACAAAATCTGGATGGCGTTGTCATCGCGACGCCAAACCAGTTGCATGTCCCTGTTGGACTGGTATGTGCCAATCACGGTGTTCATTTTCTAATGGAAAAACCCGTCGCGGATAGTGTGGCAGATGGAAAACGCCTGGTTGAAGCGGTGCGCCGCTCAGGCGTTCAGATGATTGTCGGACATCACCGCCGGTTTGATCCCGCAGCCAAAAAGGCGCGCGAACTCCTCGACTCCGGCGACATTGGGGATCTCCAGGCTGTGTCCGCAACATGGGCCGTCAGAAAACACGATACCTATTATCAAGCGGAATGGCGGCGTATCGAAGGTGGGGGGCCGGTGCTGCTCAATCTGATCCATGACATCGATATGCTGCGTCATCTTTGCGGTGAAATTGCGACGGTTTATGCCGATATGAGCACCGCGGCACGAGGGCATGAAGTTGAAGATACGGCGGCAATAATTGTTCGGTTTAAAAGCGGAACGTTGGCGACGATCACGGTATCAGACGCAACACCTTCCCCGTGGGGTTGGGAGATGGCGACAGGGGAAAACCCGTTAATACCTGCGTCAGGCGAAAACTGTTACCAGTTTATGGGCACAAAAGCTTCATTCGGTTTTCCACACATTCAACTTTGGCGTCATGCCGACAAGGATAACGGCTCTTGGCATCATTCCATAGAAGTGGAGCACGGGCAGTCCGTCGAACGCCAGGCCATGGCTGAACAGTTGAAACATTTTTGTGATCTGATTCGCGGTGAACAGCCCCCATGCGTCAGTGGTGAGGACGGGTTGGCGACCCTGGCGGCGACGGAAGCGGTCAAACGTTCGGCGAAAACCGGTGTCCCGGTAATGCCGGAGTTCACTCTATAAAAACGTCAGTCATTTTTGACCCATTGCAATATATGAGTTGCAACGCAGACGAGAACGTTATCCTGATTGAAAATTTCGACTTTGGCATAGGACCTTCGGCGTTCCAGATCAATTTCACTGATTTCATAAGTCACTGTTACCGTGTCATCAATGAATACCGGGCTTAAAAACCTGACTTTATCCAGGCCAGCGGCCACCGGAGTTTCTGTACTATCTTCCCGGCAGTTGGCAATTGCATTGGTTGAGACCGTGGAAATGAAACCGACAAGCAGAACACCATGAACCATGCGCCTT
>JAJFIJ010000386.1 GCA_021775105.1 Rhodospirillales bacterium
CAACAGGGATCGGCGAGATGTTCTTCTTTTCCAAACTCAAATCTGATCTGCCCGATCCGGCGGATGCGCTGCCCGGACGCGAAACCGCCATGTCGGTTCCGGCGCTGCACCATGTCAACGGCAACCCGATGACCGGCCCCCTGCCCGATAACCATGAAGAGGTATTCGTCGGGCTCGGGTGTTTCTGGGGGGCAGAACGCTGTTTCTGGCAATTACCCGAAATTTTCGTCACGGCGGTCGGATATATTGCCGGCACTACCCCCAATCCGACCTATGAAGAAGTCTGTTCGGGGAAGACCGGACATAACGAAGGGGTGCGTGTGGTCTACAATTCAGCGGCTCTCGACTTCACCGATCTGCTGCGCACCTTTTGGGAAAGCCACGATCCCACCCAGGGCATGCGTCAGGGCAATGACGTCGGCACTCAGTATCGGTCCGGTATTTACTGCACCAGCGACGCGCAGCTCCGCAACGCCGAAGCGTCGAGGAAGGAATACCAAAAAGCTCTTTCGGCTGATGGACGGGGTGACATCACCACCGAAATCCTGATCGCCGGGACGTTCTATTTTGCCGAAGACTATCACCAGCAGTATCTCGCCAAAAATCCGGGCGGGTACTGCGGACTTGGCGGTACAGGAGTAAAAATGCTATAAGGCAACTGATATCAGACTAGGAAACAGACTAAACAAGGTGCACTATGAATATTCTGAATAAATTGCTGAAAAATGAATCTGGCGCCACGGCTATTGAATACGGCCTGATTGCAGCCTTGATCGCCGTCGTGATTATTGCCGGTATCACCTTGCTCGGCACCGACGTCGGCAACACCTTCAACGAAGTGGCAAACGGCCTGACCAACTAGATTCTGCTGACCCGGCGTTGGCCGGGTCCGGTCCTGACAACGCTCCGGCTCTTTCGTTTCGACGCTATCGGTGCTGCATCTTGGAAACGGTCGGCTGACTGCCCTGAAAACACCTTAATTTCACCCGAATTTAGCCGCATCCCCGTTTTATCCTCCTGATCCTCAACTCAATGATCCGGAGGATTTCAGGATGATCGAATTACTGCTGCTGTCACTGACCTCGCTGTGGACAGCTGATAATCACGAATTCATAGACCGCGCGACACCCGGCAACTGGGAATATGTCGGCTATACGGAACGTCAGCCCGGCCCGCAACCCGATGGCGCCTACGCGCTAACCGCCAACTCGCACGGCAACACCTTCATCCTGTTCAAACAACGCCCGAAGGTACGCGAAGTGGCGGATATGGGTTTGTCGGAGTGACGGCGGTTTTTCCCACCACCAACCCTATAGTCGCCCTTTTGCGATTTGATAGACTTTCGAGCGGTCGCGTTTGCCTACTGTGATAACTTCAACGGTGACGGTCTCATCGACAATCCGATAAACAAGACGATATCCGGAAGACCTCAGTTTGATTTTATAACAATCCGGCAACGAAGACAGACGGGATGCAGGAACATTGGGTACCTCCAACCGTTCCACCAGTTTCTTTTTGAATTGCTCACGGATTGGCGCACCGAGTTTACGCCACTCTTTCAGCGCAGATTTTTTGAAGGCGAGCCTATAACTCATCGATGGAGAGCTCGATCACCTCTTCCGCGTCGCGCTGGCGGACAATTTCCGCCAGCTCCAGATCTTCCAGCATATCCATCATCTGCCGGTAGGTTCCGGCGGGCACACAATAAAACGCCGGTGTATTTCTGTTCAGCACCGCCACGGGCGCACCATCGGCCTCCCGGATCACCGCCATCGGGTTTTTCTTCAGATCAGATACACTGACCGATACGCCGGAGAGAATTTCCTTGAGCATGACGAAGCCTTTGTTTGTTAAATTCGCAATCATTATAAGACCTATTAAAAAACCAGTAAACAGGTCATTTTGTGTCAAGCTTCTTATTGCCCTTCCACACAGCATTGCAACGACCCGCAACCCACGGAATAATGATGTTGAATTATACAATCTTTAAGGTACGCCAAGTGGCGGATATGGGTTTGTCGGAGTGACAAATCAAGAGATCCTCACACCCGATGATAAGGGTGCCCGGACAATATACACTGTGCCCGGTAAATCTGTTCAGCTAACAACCCTCTGACCAGCATGTGAGGCCACGTGAGTTTGCCGAGCGACAACAAAAGATCGGCGCGGGTGCGGAGACTGTCGTCGAGGCCATCTGCACCGCCGATCAGAAATGCGATATCGCGGATACTGTCGTCGCGCCAGTTTCCGATTTTCGCAGAGAAGTCGGGGCTGCTCAGGTTTTTGCCGCGCTCGTCGAGAGCCACGACAATGGCCCCATCAGGAATTTGTCTGGCAAGCAGTTCGGCTTCGCGCTGTTTCAACTGCGCCCCGCTCAGGCGTTTGCGTTCTTCGACTTCGCGAAGATCAAGCGGAAAGGTGATCCGACTGACATAGTGATCATAGAGAGCGCGTTCAGGGCCAGCCTTGGCGCGGCCCACGGCAATCATGGTCAGGCGCATAACCCAAGCCCCCCGGACGTCCCAAGCTCTTCACCCCAACCGAAGTATTACCTTCGCGGCGACGAACTTGCGGCCAAGAATTATCTAAACACTGAAGCTATCTGCGGCCGGTTCAGGCGTCACCCAGATTTTTTCCAGCCCGTAGAACTCCCGCACTTCCGGACGGAACAGATGAACGATCACGTCATTGGCGTCAATCAACACCCAGTCGCATTGACCGGCTCCTTCGACGGCAACGCGCTTCAGTCCCTGTTTTTTAAGGCTGCGCTGGAGATGGTCAGCCATCGCGCTCACGTGGCGCTGGGATGACCCGGATGCGATTACCAGATAATCGGCAATTGCGGATTTACCTTCGAGATCAATGACAACGACGTCTTCGGCCTTG
>JAJFIJ010000387.1 GCA_021775105.1 Rhodospirillales bacterium
GAAGCGATGTGGCAGTCGGTTCATGCCTGTCGGGCGGTCTTGATTCCAGTTCCATCGTTTGCCTTAACCGAGAAATTTTGGGGCCGGATGCTGAATACCATACCTTCACTGGCACCTTTCCGGGGGCACCCACGGATGAAGGAAAATTTGCCGAAATTGTCCGACAGGCGAACGGGGTCACAGGACATACGGTTTCACCAACCGCTGACCAGTTTGAGGCCGAACTTTCGGACTTCATCTGGTTCAACGAACTTCCTGTCGGATCGACCAGTCAGTTTGCCCAATGGTCGGTGTTTCGACTTGCCAGAGAACATGGCGTAACAGTGTTGCTGGACGGGCAGGGGGCAGATGAATTGATGGGCGGGTATGAGCAGTATTTTGTCCAATATCTGGACGCCCTCGCAGGGCAAAGGTCCGCCGCAGATGTTGCGGCTGAACAATCGCGCATTGAAGAGAGATATCCAATGGCATTTGCCCGTTCCGGGTGGGCGCAAAAATTGCCAACAGGTGTTCGCCAGCAATTGGCCAGTTGGTCCGGTAAAGGCAGTGATTTTCTGTTTGGTTTGTCGGGCGATATGGCCGATCTGGTTTCAAAATCCAACCATCGCGAATTTGACAAGCGTTTCAATGCGCTTGGTCAGGTTCTCAAAGATGACTGTCTGCATGCCCACTTGCCGACGTTGCTGAGATATGGTGACCGCAATTCCATGGCTCATTCCAGGGAGGTGCGCCTGCCGTTCTGTGATCATAGACTGGCCGAATTCGTCTTATCCCTTAAGCCCGAAATTCTGATGGGACAAACGGAAACCAAACACTTGCTGCGTGCGGCCATGGGTGATGTGCTGCCCGAGCAGATCAGAAACCGCTGGAACAAACAGGGTTTCCTGCCGCCGCAGGACAGCTGGTTCAGGGGACCATTGTTGCAGAGAGTTCGCGACACGTTGGAAAGTCCAGAGTTTGCATCTCGCGGATACTGGAACCGGTCGTGGTGGTTGAATGTCCTGAAACGGTTTGAGGCGGGTGAAGGGCATCTCGCGTGGGTGCTGTGGCGACCCTTGATTGCAGAAACTTGGCAACGTCATTTCGTTCAGCGTGTCGCCAATGCGCCCCGTGTTGCGGTGTTCCGATGATGTTGGAGGCCTGAACATGCGCGCCGTTTTCATTAACCATTGTCATCCTGATACGCCTCATGTCTGCGGCCTTCGCTTGACCAGTTTTGCCCTTGTCATGGCAGCGCGTGGACATCAGATCGTGCTGCTGACGGAGGCACTTGATGAAGACGATCAGGGACAGGACCTTACGGCGCTTGCAGGAGACCTCGCGCATCATGACTGGGCGGTGCCGTATTCCCTGGCGGTCAAGCCCTTACCTAATGGCACACTTGCAAGACTGCGTCAGGGGCAGTTGCCCAACGGGTGGCGTCAATTGATGATTGCGGGGTATTACCTGTGCAATTCGGGCCTCTATGGGAACTGGCGCAAGGCCGTTTTTCCATACCTGAAAATATTGGCCGAAGATTTCCAGCCTGAAGTGATCTGGGCATCATTCGGCAATACAGACGTGTGGAATATCGGAAGCGATCTTTCCGGGTTGACGAACCGACCGTGGGTCGCGGATATGAAAGATAACTGGTCTGCCTTTTTGCCCACTGGTTTCAAACAGATGATCGCCAACCGGTTCAGGACGGCGTCGGCGATGACGGCGTTCTCCGGAGGACATCAGGCGGAAGTTCGTCAATGGTTCGGAACCGAAGCCGAGGTTATATATAGTGGTTTCGATGAGGTTTCGGTCGTGGCCGGCCCACTGGAGGAAAAACCCCGTATCCTGTTGACCGGAAGCTTGTACGCCGAAGATCAGACAAAAATTCTGATTGGCGGTATCCATGCGTGGTTAAAACAGCGTGAAGCGGGTGCAGGGCAGATAGAGTTGTGTTACGCAGGAGGTGATGGCGAACGGGTTCGTCAATACACGAACGGGTTTTCTGATCTTTGTGATCTGGTGATCAATGATTATCTCTCTCTGGATGAGCTGCGATCATTGCAGGCGGGGGCCTGGGTCAATGCCTATATGTACAGTCCACGTTCGCTGTTTCAGCACAAGCCGCTGGAACTTCTGGCCGCCGGGCGACCCGTGTTGGCCTGCCCGGGTGAATGTCAGGAGGTTCTTGATATCGCTAGAGACGTTGGCGGCAACCTGAACACTTGTGGGTCGATCGATGAGGTGGTTGCGTTTCTGAATTCTGTCGACAGCGACGGATCAGGGTCGCTCGACCTTGAGCGGATGAACGCTTATTCCTGGCAGGGGCAGGCTGTCGCTCTTGAACGTGTGTTGGATAAAGTGAGACAAGGGAGATGAAAGTGACAGTCTCCGTTCATGGTCGCTACCACGCTTTCGAACTGGCGAAGGGGCTGTTTGAGCATGGGTGCCTGTCACAGTTGCTGACGACCTATCCAGAATTTGCCGCCCGCAAAATCGTTGGCGGCAAAGCCCCGGTCAAATCGGTTCCGGCGTTGGAATTTCAACGCAGATTCCATGACCGTTTTGGACTTGGCACCAAACCTGATTTGCTCATCGCCCGGAAATTTGCCCACTTTGCTGGCAATAACCTGCCTGATGACAGCGACCTTCTGGTCGGCTGGAGCTCAGCCACACTGGAAGCCATCGCACCCGCAAGGGAGCGGGGGATGAAGGTTGTCATTGAGCGCGGCTCCACGCATATCGCCCATCAGACGAAAGTGCTGAAAGAAGCTTATCAACGTTTTGGTCTCGACTTCGATGAGACGGCCCCCGCAATGATCGAGCGTGAGGAGCAGGAATACGCTGAGGCCGATTTCATCTCCGTTCCCTCAGCGGATGCCGCACGTTCTTTTGTCGCCGAGGGCGTTGCTGAGGAAAAACTTCTGGTGACGACGCTTGGGGTTGATCTGTCGTGCTTTCACGCTCCGAGTTCACGCACCGACAACGCCAGACCGCGGATCATCTTTGCTGGCGGTGTCGGAATCAGAAAGGGCGTACCATGGTTACTACAGGCATTTGCAAAGTTCGCGGGCAACGCTGAACTTCACCTTTTTGGACAGGTTGACCCGGCGATCAAGGAGATGATGGCAAAAACGCCCGCCGACGGTGTTTTCGTTCACGGTCCGGTATCGGCGGAAAGGCTGGCGAATGAATACACCAAAGCCGATATTTTCTGCCTTCCTTCGGTAGAGGAAGGATTCGGGCTTGTTGTTCCGCAGGCGATGGCCTCGGGTTTGCCGGTGATCATTTCTGATGCGGTTGGAGCCTGTGACCTGATCACAGCAGGAGAACAAGGGCTGATCGTCCCGGCAATGAATGAAGACGGACTTGCCGACGCGCTCTCAAGCCTGATTGAAGATAAAGCGCTACGCCGAACGATGGGCGAAGCTGCGGCAAATCGGGTTTCGACGGGGTGTTCGTGGGATGACTATATTTCGCGCGTGATCTCTGGATACAAAAATATCCTCACCTGATCACGGCCTTTAATCAAACGAACGTTCGTTGTCCCAGACGTTCTGCGGCATTGGCAACCCGGCGAAGGCGTCATCACCGAGCGGGCCATCCGGTGTGATTCCCAGCTTCTCGAGGGTTAGCATCAATTGCCGTGTATGTTGCCCGGAATGCCAGCCGGTACGTTCGAGAACCTCATGCAGGGAAACGTCGCCATAATAGACATCGGCGGGTTTGGCAAAATCCATATCCTTGCCGGAACGTGTCCACCACGCATTGAAACGTGTTTGAACGCCACTGGCCCAGTTCAGCAAATCATCCCGGGTTACGAGATCATCGGGCAGGGTGCTGAGCAGGGCTTCGTATGTGTAGGGTGTGCCGTGTTCCTGATAATCCAGAAAAACTTCCGGGATATTGGCGATGTGGTAGGCCAGTTGACGGTATGAGCGCGGGCGGCCCGGAAGCATATCATCAAGATTGTCTTCGGGGATCTGGGCCATAAATCGCTGGGCACCGGACAATATGCCGTCGATGCGGTCGACCATCTCTTGCGGGCTTAGCATCGTGTGGCCGCCCCATTCAAACCCGGCAACTTCGGCAACGTCGCGAAAAACCGCACCATTAGCCCATTTGTCGCCCCGCGCGACGATCGGTACCAGCCTGACGCCGAACGCTTCAAGATCACGAAACCCCTGTTCATCTTCAATGACATTGATCGACTCAAATTCAATGCCGTTTGAAATCAGAAATTCTTTGGTTTTCAGGCAACTTGAGCAACCGGGTTGCCAGTAGACTTTTACGGGTGCTTCGATTTCAGTTTCAGGCATTATTTTTCCTCCATCGGGTCAGTTTACTGGAGACATGTTTTTTTTGGCAAGTTCTGCGACTGCATCTTCTGTCTTGGTCAAATGGGTAAGTCCCATGCCTTTCAGAACGTGATCGGCCTTGCTGAACTGAATGTTCACGTAAGTCGTAATCTCGACGCGGTTTCCCCATGGGTCAAAAAAGTCGAGAAACCGGTGATTCAGGATTTTTACCCCCATTTTTTCAAGCGTATTGCGGACCAGCTCCTTGTCGTCGACGGCAATACCGAAGTGACGTTCTTCGTCGGGACCCTGATTACGGCCCAAGGTGAAGTTGATAAACTGATCGCCAAAATAGATAAACGCCGCTTTTTCGCTTTGGCTTTCGATCTCGAAATCAATAAAGCTGCTATAGAAATCAATTGCCTCTTTGATATTACCCACTTCAAGCGCGACGTGATTGATGCCAACAGCGCGGGCTTTTCTCTGGTTGTCGTTGGTGACCATTTGTACCTCTTGCGAATTCTGATCTATTGAACGAATGGATTGAATGTAAATGTGCCTATTGTTCAAAATTGCCAGTAAAATCTGTCTAATTCAGGGTCGCATCAGCTCTCAGACGATCAACCATAAAGTCGACAAAAGCCCTGACCTTGGCGGAAACCATCCGTCCTTCCTGATGAACGACGTGGATCGGCAAAGGAGGAAGTTCGAAGTCGTCGAGCACCGACTGAAGCCGTCCATCTGCCAGATCAGAGGCGATCTGATAGGACATCAGACGAGAAATTCCCCATCCCGCTGATACCAGTTCAATCACGGCGTCGTTGGTGTTCATCCTGAGACGGGGTTCTACGCGGATTGATAGTGGTTTCCCATATTCCTGAAAGGGCCATACCGGTGCGGACCCCATATTCACAGCCTGAACAAGCCGGTGCTCTCCGAGGTCTTCCGGTCGCCGGGGTGGATCGTGGTTTTTGATATATTCCGATGAGGCGAACATGATCTGGCGAACCGACCCGACACGGACCGCCGTCAAAGATGAATCCGGCAGTTCACCGATCCGGATGGCGACATCCAGTCCTTCGTCCATCAAGTTGACGACGCGGTCGACAAACAATGTTTGGGCGTTGACCATCGGGAATGTATCAAGAAATTCACCAAGGATTGGTGTCACGTATTTGCGCCCGAACAATACCGGTGCGGTTATCCGCAATTCACCCCGCGGCGCGGCGTGAGAACCGATGGCTGCATCTTCGGCCTCTTCCAGTTCAAGCAATATCCGCCGTGCGTCCTGAAGGAACCTTTCACCGCTTTCAGTTAACCGGACTGTACGGGTAGTACGAATAAACAATCGTGTACCCAGCCGATCTTCCAGCATGGCAATGGCGCGGGTGACGGCGGGGGGGGAGATCGCCAAATTGCGAGCAGCAGCGGCAAACCCACCGTTTTCGGCAACCTTCACGAAAACCTGAATGGAGTGAAAACGATCCATAATTGTCACCTCTAATTATTCCAGTAAATGAAATAGTTTATTCATTATTACTGGTATTCTACCAAATTAGAAAACGAATTATGGTTTGTCTGTCTGGCGCGACAGGTGCTCAGACATTTGATCAACCCCAACCTATGAAAGAACGAATTCATGAACCGAATTAATATCGTTACTCAGGAGAACGCAGCTCCTGAACAGAAAGAGCTGCTGGATGCCATTCAGGGCAAACTCGGAATGGTCCCGAATTTCCTGGGAGTTCTGGCGCAGTCGCCGGATGCCCTGAAATCATTTCTGGGCCTTCATCATATTTCCGAGGCAGGACGCCTAGACCCGCAGACCCGTGAGCGGATCGCATTGGTGATCGCACAGGGCAACTCATGTGAATATTGCGTATCGGCCCATACGTCGATTGGTCGTAAGGCAGGATTAAGTGATGCCGAGATCAAAGCCAATCGCGCCGGCACGTCTCAGAATGCCAAAGCAGCGGCTGCAGTCGTTTTTGCTCAGGCCATGAACACGCATCATTGTGAAATTACCCAGGCCGAATTCAATGCCAATCGCGATGCCGGGTATTACGACGCTGAAATTGTCGAAATCATTGCCCATGTCGGTATGAATATTCTGACCAATCTGGTCGGCAAAGCGACCCGCGTTGATATCGATTTCCCCAAAGTCTCCCTGCACAGCGAGGCGGCGTAACCTCTGCGTCCCTCATTTGCCAACGGGGCGAGTGCTGTTTCCCACAAAAAGCGCTCGCCCCCAATTTTTGAAAGATTAAATTATGGCCCGCAAATTCGCCGACATCACATTTACACCGTCCGTCAAGGCAACCCAGACCCTCAACGGTAGTCGCTCCGCTAATGAAAGTTTCGAGCACGGAGAGATGTCGGGTGATACGCTGGGATCGAATGAAGCACAGTTCATAGAAGCTCGCGACGGGTTTTATCAGGCGACGGTCAGCGAAACCGGCTGGCCCTATGTCCAGTTCCGTGGCGGGCCCGCCGGATTTCTGAAGGTGCTTGATGAACGGACCATCGGATACGCCGATTTTCGGGGCAATATCCAGTATCTCAGCGTCGGGAACCTAGCCGCAAATGATCGAATTGCGATGATCCTGATGGATTATCCGAACAGGCGACGTCTAAAAATCTGGGCACGGGCGCGAATTGTTCATCATGATGAAGACCCGGATCTGTTGGCCCGACTTGAGGTGCCGACCTACCGGGCGCGGGTTGAACGCGCCGTGGTGATGACCATTGAAGCCTTTGACTGGAATTGTCCTCAGCATATCACGCCTCGCTTCACCGAAACTGAAGTTGACGAGTTGACAGCGCCCTTGCGGGACCGGGTTGCCAGTCTTGAGGCCATCACTGATAGCTCTGCTGCATCATTGATCGGACCTGACCGCTACATCGGCGCGGGGCCGCTTGAACTGATCATCACCGGCATTCGCCAACTCACGCCCGAGGTTCGTGCGTACGAGTTGCGTCGACCTGATTTTGAAGACCTTCCGGCGGTCAGTGCCGGATCACATATTGAAGTCCCGGTACCGTTTACGGACGATACCCGAACCTATTCCATCGCCAGCAATCCGGGCCGTCGTGATGTTTATGAAATTGCAGTGCGTCTGGACCCCGATGGCACAGGTGGATCACGGGCCATTCACCAGAGTTACACATTGGGTCAGCACATTCGGGTCAACCCCCCAATAAACGGATTTCCGCTTCATCAGGACGACCGTCCGGCAGTGTTGATCGGAGGCGGTATTGGCATCACACCCCTTAAAGCCATGGCGCAGGTCCTGAAAGCCGACGGCCGGGATTTTCATCTGCATTATGTGGCGAGATCAAGGTCGTTATTGGCTTACCAATCCAAACTGAGCTGCGCACTCAAGCAGGCGGTCACTTTCTACGCCAGTGATGAAGGTCAAAGGATCGATATTACGGCTCTTTTGTCCGGCGCGCCAAACACCGCAGTTTTTTATGTATGTGGCCCGCAGTCATTAATTGAGGACGTCCGTCACAGCGCTGACGATCTTGGCATTGATGCCAAACGGGTGCGGTTCGAGTTGTTCTCGACAGCATCGCCGGAACCTGGCGATAGTCCTTTCAAGGTACGACTGGCCCAGTCCGGAATTGAACTGGCGGTCGCCCATGACCAGACCCTTCTGGATGTCCTGCTTGATGCAGGTGTGGGCGCTCATCATGGCTGCAAGTCCGGAACGTGTGGGACTTGCGCGGTAAAGGTGCTTGAGGGGACACCCGTTCATCGTGATGCCGCGCTTTCGGATGCCGAGCATGATCAGGCAGGATTGATGTGCACCTGTGTATCGCGTGCTGTTGGCGATGGTCTGGTTATAGACCTGTGACGTACATATATTATGGAGGTCTTACGCCAGAAATTGTTTTGGATAACGCCAAACTGGGATCAAAACCGGAGAGATCGGAATGAAAGAAGAAACTTTGCGTATTAACGCCGACTTTGGTGTTCCTGTCGTTGTTGATACGCACAAAGCGGACTGGATATCCTCACCCAGTTCGGGCGTTGAACGGATCATGCTGGACCGGATTGGCGGCGAGGTTGCCCGGGCGACCAGCATCGTTCGTTTTCAACCGGGCAGCAAATTCCCCATGCATACTCACAATGGCGGTGAAGAATTCATTGTACTTGAAGGTGTGTTTTCAGATGAGCACGGAGATTTTGGCCCCGGGTTCTACATGAGAAACCCGGTCGGCACATCGCATACACCGTTTACTGAAGAAGGTTGTACGATATTCGTTAAGCTGTGGCAGTTTCAGGACGGCGATCGTGAACCTGTAAATATCGATACGCGGGCATCGGTATTTGCGCCGGGATTGGTCGATGGCCTCGGTGTGCTGCCGCTGCATCAGTATCTGACCGAGAGTGCGGCGTTGGTGCGTTGGCAGCCGGGAACGCACTTCAACCGCCATACACATTTTGGCGGCGAGGAGATTTTTGTCCTTGAGGGGACTTTTCAGGATGAGCACGGAACGTACCCGAGCGGAACCTGGGTTCGCAGTCCGGACCGCAGCCAGCATACGCCGTTCTCTGACGAAGGATGCCTGATCTATGTTAAAGTCGGGCATTTGCTGGAAGAAAATGGCACATTGAGCGACCCTGCCGAAAGAACCCTGCCGGTCGCAGTATAGGCGATCAACCCATCCAGTGGTCCTGCCATGACGTCAGGTTGAACAGGGTCCATAGGTGGAGCGCGTGGTCGGCCTTGCCTTCCCGGTGCTCGCGAAAACGCTCCGTGATGTAGGATTTACTGAGAAGGCCATCGCGCAGGATCGGTGACGCCAGAACCTTTTCTTCCGCTTCCCGGCCAAAATCCCCCTGCAGCCATTGTTCGACCGGGGCGGCGAAGCCCATTTTTTTGCGGTGAATGATTTCATCCGGCAACAGATCGGAAACGGCTTGCTTGAGCAGGTGTTTTTTGACGCCGCCCCGGACCTTGTAGGCCTGAGGGATGTCCATGGTGAACTCGACCAGATCGTGATCCAGAAAGGGTACGCGCCCTTCGATAGACGTCGACATGCTGATTTTATCAACCCGCATCAGCAGTAATTCGGGCAGGCGCAGACGAAGTTCACTGAATGCCATGCGGGTCAGGTGGTCGGCATTGGGGTGGTTGTCCGCCAGATCACGGAAATAACCATTGATGACCTCGCCGCTTTCCGGAGATGCAATACCGGTCAGATCGAGCCCGGAACCCGCCAGATCATCATGAATTCTACTGGCTCCTGCCGCGCTCATGTTCAGCAACCGGTTTTTGTGGACGTTCCAGAAGGCATTTGCACCGCTGAAGAACAGTTCCTGACCCGTGCCGGCGCGGTGCAGGGCTTCGGCAATCTGCCCGCAGCGGCCGCGTGTTGCAGGGGCCAGCGAGCGCCCAAGGCTACCCATCAGTTTTTTGATCGGACCCGGCATGGTTTTGGTGTAGGGATCCCAGAATTTCTCAAAAAACCTGAGATATGTCATCCAGCTATCGTAACCGCAGAACTGTTCATCCGCACCTTCACCGACCTGAACCACGGTGACACCGTTATCACGGGCCAGTTTGGAAACGAAATAGAGCGGTATACAGACCCAGTCGGCAATCGGTTCGTCCTGATGGTGAACCAGATCGTCGAGATAACCCATCATGTCGCCTTCATCGATCAGCACTTCATGATGGTTTGTTTTGAACTTGTCGGCGATTAATCGAGCGTAGTCGAGTTCATTGAGGTGCGTATGGTCCTTGAAGCCGACTGTAAACGTTTCGACCGGGCGGTCCGTGAACTGGTTCATCAACGCGACGTTGGCCGAAGAATCGATGCCGCCCGAGAGAAAGACACCGAAGGGAACATCGGACATCATGCGCTTCTTGATGGCCGCTTCCAGTCGTGAGCGAATGCCATCGACATAGAACTGTTCCCGCGCCTTATCGGACAGGCCGGCCATTTCGGAAGGATCAATCCCCTGACCGGGCTGTGCGTCCCAGTAGCGCCAGGCTTTCAGGTCGCCCTGATCATTGATTTCCATAATATGGGCGGCGGGAAGCTTGTAGATGCCCTGAAACATTGTCAGCGGTGCCGGGGCGACCATAAAACTCAGGTAGTGGTTGAGGGCGTTCGGGTCGATCTGGCGGGTGACAGCGGAATCACAAAGAATGGCCTTGATTTCAGAGGCGAAGCGGAAAGTGCCGCCAGCCCGTGTAAAATAAACGGGTTTGATGCCGATACGGTCGCGGGCTACGGTCAGAACCCGGCGTTTGGTATCCCAGATGGCAAAGGCGAACATGCCTTCCAGTCGTTTGACCAGACCTTCAACACCCCATTCTTTGTATCCATGAACAAGGACCTCCGTATCGGAGTGATCGGTGTTGAAACGATGGCCCTTGTTTTCCAGATCGACACGGAGTTTCAGGTGATTGTAAATCTCGCCGTTGAAAGTGATATAAATTGAATGTGCGTCATCCGACATGGGCTGGGCCGCATCAGCAGACAGATCGACGATCGCCAGACGCCGATGTGCCAGGCCGACGCGCTGGTCATCTGACACCCAGATGCCATCGCCATCGGGGCCACGATGGGCCATTGCCCGGTTCATTTGATCGAGCGCCGGGCCGAGAGGCATGTTGGTGCCAAGGGCACCTTCCGTCCTGAACAGGCCTGCTATGCCGCACATCGGAATACCGGCCTGACAGGGATTATCGCATATTGCATGGAGCGCTCTGGCGTTGTGATCGTACGGGGTCAGGTTTGGCGGAATTGCGCTCAGCTGTCCAGTGGCTTTGATGACAAACAGACAAACAAAAAGCCCGCCGGATAGACGGGCTTCTGTATGAAGGATTGAATTATCAGGAGTGATTTAGCGCTTCAGAAATGGCCCTGTCAGAAAGTTGCCGGGGACCATGACCATGGCAACATGTGGTGCCGGAGCATTCGAAAGCAGGCGTTCGCGGCGTTTTCCCGGTTTTGAAAATTGATTGAAAGCTGAAATCAGTGCCGATGCGATGATTGTTGCAACCGGTGCGACGATTTCGCTGATAACCATGACCAGCGCGGAGTGTGGAGCTGAGGTGGTGATGTTGGTCTGAGTGGTCATGACGTTTTCCTACTAATACTAATACGTGAATTGCGCAACTGTTCTGAAGCTTCATATACGCTGGTTTGGCAGATGGGTAATGCACGATTAATGCAGAGTTGCCCTGCAAAAACTGCATGGGTTTGGCGGGACGATTGGTGTCGGTAACAGGATATTTTCTATTCGCGAAACATACATATTTGAGACATTGAATAATTTAACGGTTTAACTCGGACAAAAATCCGTGTTACGTTTTGATAAATAAGCCGATAGGCAACGGTACTGACACTAAGTCAGGCCGGAAAATGATAAACAGGGATGGTGGTTTCATATGTCGGAAGTGTCCGAGCCTCTGGTTAAGTTCGAGTCCGTTCAGAAAAGTTACGATGGCGAAATACTTGTCGTAAAAGATTTCAATCTAGATGTGGCAAAGGGTGAATTTGTCACCATGCTTGGTCCCTCCGGGTCCGGTAAAACCACATGTCTGATGATGCTGGCGGGGTTCGAGCCTGCCACGCACGGTGAAATCTATCTTGAAGGGGTGCCGATCAATAACGTACCGCCGCATAAACGCGGTATTGGTATGGTGTTTCAGAATTATGCCCTGTTCCCGCATATGACCGTGGCCGAAAACCTCGCCTTTCCGCTTGAGGTGCGCGGCATGGATAAATCCGAAATTACAACAAAGGTGAACCGGGCGCTTGATATGGTTCGTCTTGGCGGTTTCGGTGATCGTCGTCCGGCGCAGCTGTCCGGTGGACAACAGCAACGTGTCGCTGTGTCCCGTGCGCTGGTATTCGAACCGAAGCTTGTTTTGATGGATGAGCCATTGGGTGCGCTGGACAAAAATCTGCGTGAAGAAATGCAGTACGAAATCAAGCATATCCATGAAAATCTGCAGGTAACCATGGTTTATGTTACCCATGATCAATCTGAAGCCCTGACCATGTCAAACCGAATTGCCGTGTTAGACGATGGTATCGTGCAGCAACTGGCGCCACCCGATGAGTTGTATGAGAAGCCGGATAATGCATTTGTTGCTGGGTTTATCGGAGAGAACAACCGTCTA
>JAJFIJ010000388.1 GCA_021775105.1 Rhodospirillales bacterium
CAAGATCCTTGTGTTGTGCCGTGATGTTCAGATCGAACATATCTGAAATCGGCAAGATGGACACTTTCCCCGCCGCACCGACCCGGGCACCTGCCACATTGATCAAGGCATTGAGCGATGGTTTTAGCAAATTGCCGTCAACAGTGGCGTTCAAGCCAAAGCTACCCAGTTTTTTTGCATCCAGCACAGGATCAACACCCGCGAACTTCAAAAGCGGCGCGAGATTTCTGGTGTTGACCTTGATCTTCAGGGCTTTTGCCTTGGGCAACCCGGCAAGATCGTCCAACTTGCCGACAATCGAAGCTGACGCACCAGCCAATCTTGCGACACCAAGCTGGCGGATATCAAGGTTGCTATTGTAAAGCGTCGCATCGAATGTCACATCTTTGACTTGCTCACCTTGATAAGCCAAAGATTTAATCCGCGCCTTGATATTGGCATCGAAGGTTCCAAGTATCGCAAGCCCCTTGATCGGAGATAGTTTTTTGCCGGTTGCCGGTGCTGCCTTTGGCGTTGTACCACCCTCAGTTCCCCCAGCCGTTTTCGGCGCAGGCGCCGGGGGTTTTTCCTTACCTTTAGGATTCGGCAGGTAAGCATCCAGATTGATTCGGTCGAGAACGACATTGACACCGAAAGACGGACGTTTACGAAGGGCTACGGTTGCCGCACCCGTCAGGCGCGAGCTATCAAAGCTGAGATCAAGACCGGTAACCTGGGCCTGTTCCTGTGTCACGTTAATCTGTGTATTGAAACTGAGTTTACGAAGCCGGTCTGCAGGAACTTCACTGATATCAGTCCCCAGCCAGTTCAACACACCGCGAAGATCGTTGGTCGTCGTCTCAATTTCACCGACAAAATTAGGTTTGCCCTTATCTGCCGAAAGCGTGCCGAACAACGCCAGATCGGAACCGCCAGGAAATTGAGCCGACAATTGGCTAAGCGTCATCTGACCTTCAGCAACATCGGCATTGATCAACAGATCGCGCAGCAGTCCGCCCCGGTACTGGATGGCATCTACGGAAACAATCAGTGATCCATTCAGATCAACCGGTATTTCAAAACTGACGGGGGAACCGGGTTGACCAGACGATTCAAGCTGCTGTGAGATTGCGCCGCCGGATTTGCTTGTTTTTGTACCCGACGATGCCGGTGGTTTGCGGGCGACCGCCTCTGCTTCCATCCATTTGTCGATATCAAATCTGCTCGCTGTCAGGCGCACCGCAAAACTGGTTTTCTCGGCTTGCTCAACAGCTATATCGCCACCAATTTTTGACCCGGCAATCGACAACGCCAGTTCTTTGATATCACCCCCCTTGGCAGAACCATTCACCGCTCCTTCAATGGCAAAGGTCTGCGCCAGGACCGGCGGCAATCCGTCGACGCCTACCGCCTTCAATACGCTTACCAGATTTTTGCCCCCCCCTTTTATATTGCCCTTGAAGCGCGGGTCTTCAGGCAAACCGAGAACTGTTCCGTTGATTTGCAGGGTGGCGAGATCAGGCGCAATACCGGTTCTGATGTTCAGGGTCAGTGTGCGGTCCTGAATAATCTCACCGACGTTTATATCGTAGGTCAGCGGGATCGAACGCGCAGTCATGTTGCCGCGTACCTGAAATGGTCCTTTCAGGGAAGCGGCCGCAATTTCAGCATTGATGGCGTCGATCTGTTCGTTCTGTCCACTGATCGAATCCCGGTAGACCAGGGAACCATTTTTAATGACCAGATTATCCAGAACAAAGGCGGGAGCCTGCGACCCTCCGGCATTGGTGGATGGATTGGTTTCTCCGCTCGAAACTGCGGAGCTCTCTGGCGATGCTGAAGATTGTATATCCCAGTTTTTTCTGCCGTCAGGCAGGATTTCCAGATTGATGACCGGTTCGACCAGTTCGATCGTCTCTACTTTTACCTGACCCCCCAAAAGAGGAGCCAAGGCGATACGAACTTCAGCCGATTTCAAACTTATCATTTCTTTGGAGGACGCTCCCTTTGCATTTGACAGGGTAACGTCGCTGGCAAGTACGGCGGGGGCGGGCAAAATGGTGATACGAATATCACCATTGATGGTCAGGTCCCGACCGGTCGCAGCCTTGGCATAGCTTGCAATTTGGCTCTTGTAGTTATTCCAGTCGATCAAACCCGGCCCGACAACAACAGACACAATCAGCAGAACGACAAGGCCAGCACCTCCCCAGAGGATTTTCTTCACGCGCACTCTCCGAAATCTAATAAGTCAGGCACATTATAGCACCTAAAACATCATTTAAGTGTAATCCTGGTCATATTTCAGGGCAACACCAGCACCGCACGAAAATCATTAACATTGGTGCATGTAGGACCAGTGACCACCAGACCACCAACGGCTTCAAAAAAACCGTATGAATCGTTATTTTGTAAAAAGGTTTTTGCGTCAATCCCGGCCTCGTCCGCACGACCGAGAGTATCCGGTGATATAAAGGCTCCGGCATTGTCTTCACTGCCATCAATACCATCCGTATCGCACGACAATGTGTATATGCCCTTGGCACCATCAAGTGCGAGGGACATCGCCAGTGCATATTCTCCGTTGGGACCACCGCGCCCGTTGCCGTTCAGCGTCACAGTTGTTTCTCCCCCTGAAAGCAGAATTGCGGGAGCGCTGACACGACCATTGCCGTTCCTGATATCAAGTGCAAGGGCCGCGTGTTCGCAGGCAATATCACGGGTTTCCCCCTCCAGACGGTCGCCGAGATCAATCACCTCAAGCCCGGCATCGAATGCAACCTTTGCAGCAGCGGCCAGACTCGCCTTGGGTAGCCCCGCCAGTACGGTTGAGGTATTTTCGAATACGGGGTGTCCCGGTTTCGGCGTTTCCGATGCCGCATTCGCAAGATGACTGGCGATGGCGCCGGGCAGGTCAATGTCATACTTTTCGATCACGGCCAAAGCGTCCGCAAAGGTCGTTTCATCCGGCACCGTCGGCCCCGAACCAATCACTGCGGGCAAATCGCCAACGACATCCGAGATCAGCAAAGTCACCAACCGTGCGGGCGCGATGGCCTCCGCCAACCGCCCCCCTTTGATGGCGGAAAGATGCTTTCGAACCGCATTCATTTCGGAAATGTCTGCCCCTGATCGAAGCAGCGCCCGGTTCACATCCTGCTTGTCTTCCAGTGTCAAACCATCGACCGGACAGGTTAACAGCGACGACGCACCGCCCGATATCAGCGCAATACACAGATCATTCGATCCTAAGCCATTTGCCAGATCAATGATACGCCGAGTCGCCTCCAGACCCGCAGAATCAGGAACCGGGTGGGCAGCTTCAATAATTTCAATGCGCGAACAGGGAACCGCAAAACCGTACCGGGTAATTACCAGCCCGGATAACTCACCCGGCCAGTTGCCTTCCACGGCTTTAGCCATCGCGGCCGACGCCTTGCCCGCGCCCAGAACGACTGTCCGGCCTTTCGGAGGTTCCGGCAAGTGAGGTGGAACGCATTTCAGTGGATCGGCTGCAGCAACTGCCGCGTCGAACAGTTCGCGCAGAAAAACTTCAGGGTTTTCAGATGGTCCGATCATTTCGAATTCATGCGCCCCTATAGACGAACAATTTTTCCGGGATTCATAATGTTATCGGGATCAAGGGCCATTTTTATTGTCCGCATGACATTTAGCGCTTCACCATGCTCAGCCGTCAGGAAATCAATCTTCCCGTACCCAACTCCGTGTTCCCCGGTACAGGTGCCATCCATTGCAATGGCGCGCATAACCATACGTTCGTTGACCCCCATGGCGCATGCAGCTTCGTCTTCATCATCGGGATCGATAATCATACACACATGGAAATTGCCATCACCAACATGCCCAACAATTGCCGCAATCAACTTCGATTGTTCAATATCCTTACGCGTTTCCAGAATGCATTCTGCGAGACGGGATATTGGTACGCAAACATCGGTGGCGATACCGACACTGCCGGGACGAAGGGCCAGTGCCGCGTAATAGGCATCGTGCCGGGCCTGCCATAATCTGCTGCGGTCTTCAGTTTTGGTTGCCCATTTAAAATCACCGGCGCCCAAATCGCTGGCAATATCGGAAACCAAAGCCGCCTGCTCGGCGACACCGGATTCAGAGCCGTGAAACTCAAAAAACAACGTTGGCATTACCGGATAGTCGAGCTTCGAATATTTGTTGATGGCATCCATCTGCACATCGTCCAGCAACTCAATTCGTGCCACCGGTATGCCGCTCTGGATGGTCAATATGACGGTATTAACGGCAGATTCCAGATCCGGGAACGAACACACGGCAGCGGAAATTGCTTCCGGAATACCATAGAGTTTAAGTGTGACCTCAGTGATTACGCCCAAAGTCCCTTCAGAACCGACAAACAGGTGGGTCAGGTCATACCCGGCGGCCGATTTCTTGGCCCGCCGCGCCGTCCGAATAATCCGCCCATCGGCCGTCACCACCGTCAGCGACAGTACATTTTCGCGCATTGTGCCATAATGCACAGCATTGGTGCCCGACGCCCGCGTCGCCGTCATACCGCCAAGGCTGGCATCTGCACCGGGATCAACCGGGAAAAACAGACCGACATCACGAAGATGCTCATTCAGCTGTTTGCGGGTAACACCCGCCTGAACCGTGACATCCAGATCTTCGGCATTCACGGCAACAATTTCGTTCATCTCGGCAATATCTATACAAACTCCGCCGTGCAATGCGGCGACGTGGCCTTCCAGCGACGTTCCCGTTCCATAAGGAATTACCGGAACCTTGTGGCGTGCGCAAATCTTGACGATTTCACTGACCTCTTCTGTCGAGTGGGCAAACACAACAGCCCCAGGCGGTATGGAGGGATGATAGGATTCATCTTTGCCATGCTGAAAACAAACAGCTTTCGACGTCGATAGTCGCTGTTCGACGACACCTCGCAGTTCTTCCAGAAAATCACTACTCAAATCTACGGGGATTGCGTCCATATCCTGGGTCCTTTTGACAGCAGCCCGCAGTTTATCTCACTCCATTTGCCCAAAACAGACAAATCTGGGTGATCTGGTCTATTCAAATCCAGTGCTCGGTCATGTTAAGCTCTTGGCGGTTTTAGCGAGGACAGGGCGTATGGCAACTATTCCGGAAACTGAGTTTTCCTCTTTCAGCTTTTTAATTGTTGAAGATGAAGATTTTTCCAGACAAATGGCAGTAAAAATTCTGTCGCGACTGGGGATTGAAGACATATCGTACGCATCGAACGGCATTGAGGCGTTGGCTCAGCTCGATAATACTGGCTCGTCCGCCGATGTATTGCTTGTTGATCTCAATATGCCTGAAATGAACGGCGTGGAATTTTTGCGTAATCTGGCCTCCAGAGAGTGCTCCAATTCGATCATTCTTCTCAGTGGTGTCGACGAACTTACGGTCCAGGTGGCAGAAACCCTGGCATCTTACCGGGGATTGAATATTCTCGGACGAATTTCCAAGCCGCTCTCCGTTGATAACCTCAGCGAAGTGCTGGCGAAAGCAGAATAAATCCGAGCCTAGATCGGCTTGCCTTTTTCTTCACGTTTGATTTCTTCGACGCGTTCACGAATACCCGGCATTTGCGGGTGAATTTTCAATGCCCGTTCCCAGACTTTGGCGGCCGCGGGCAGACGCCCCATATTATCATAGATCAGTCCCATCCCGGAAAGCGCCCCGAAATGACGCGGTTCCAGCAAAAGCGTCTGTTGAATGTCGCTGACTGATTCTTCAAAGCGTCCCATCATGTAATACACGGTCGCCCGCTTGTTCCAGCCTTCGGCAAAATCGGGGGCCAGTTTTATGACTCGATTAAATGATGCAACCGAGGTGCGCAGCGCACCCATATTCATCGCCGCTATACCATAAGCCATCGCCTGATCGACATCGCGAACACCGCGCACGGTCCAGATCTGCCATATCGCCTGTTCGATGGCTGTCGCTTCCTGATAGCTGGCACTGGTTTTCAGACGTCCGAACAGTTCTTCAAGTTTCGGGTCGGTCTGATCGGCCCGCGTCAGTGTCGCAGCACCGTATACACCGATAAAGACAAGCAGGACAGAGAACCATTTCATTAGAGAATGGTAACCGTTTTTCACTCAGTCCATCAACAGTTCCGGATTTTTGACGGATCAAGTCTGCGTGAACGCGGTCAGTTCAATGCCGCCGGTTTGGGACCACCGGTCGCCCAATCCAGAAGTTCGACCGTGTGGACCACCGGTGTCTGGTTCATGCCATTACCGATATGCACCAGACACCCGATATTGCCGGTCGCCACGACATCTGCATTTGTCGCTTCGAGATTCTTGACCTTGCGCGCCTGCAACTGATTGGCGAACTGCGGCTGCATGATGTTGTAGGTGCCCGCAGACCCGCAACATAAATGAGATTCCTTGGGCTCCCGCACTTCAAACCCTGCCGCGCTCAGTAACGCTTTCGGCTCTTCACGGATTTGCTGGCCATGTTGCATGGAGCAGGCGGAATGATAAACAATGACCGGTTTTTCGTCCGTTGAAACTTCGTTCAGGTTCAGTTCGCTCATGAGTTCCGTGATGTCTTTTGTTTTCGCCGACATGAGTGCTGCCCGTTCCGCCCATTCGGGATCGCCACGCAACATGAAACCATAATCTTTCACTGTCGTGCCGCAACCCGATGCGTTGATGATGATGGCGTCCAGTCCGCCATCGGCTTCAACACGTTCCCAAGCCTGAATATTGGCTCTGGCGGCAGCATGCGCATCTTTTTCCTTGCCCATGTGATGGACCAGCGCGCCGCAACATCCGCCCCCCTCGGCAATGACCACTTCACAGCCGTGACGCGTCAGCAATCTCACACTTGCTTCATTAATCGATGGTGCCAGAACCTGTTGTGCACATCCTGACATCAGGACAACACGCTTTCTTGTTGCCGATTCCGACCGAAATTTCTGTGGTTTATCGACAGATGAAGGATTGGCAATTTCGCCAGGGACGGCACCGATCAGACCCTGAAGACGGCCGGGCATCAATCTGGAAAACGGTTTGGCAAACCAGCCCCCGATCAGCGACAGGCGAAAACGTCCGGGGTAGGGAAGCACAAAAGCCAGCAGACTCCTGAGCAACCGGTCTCCCAAAGGACGTGAATAGGTTTTCTCGATATGAACCCGCGCATGATCAACCAGATGCATGTAATTGACTGATGCCGGACAGGTTGTCATGCAGGCCAGACAGGTCAAACATCGGTCGACATGTTTGGTGACCCTGGCTGTCGCCGGTTTGTTGCCTTCCAACATGTCTTTTATCAGGTAGATTCGTCCGCGTGGGCTATCCAGCTCATCGCCTCTCAGGACATAAGTCGGGCATGTTGCGGTGCAGAACCCGCAATGGACACATTTTCTGAGCGCTTCGTTGGCGGCGTCTATCCCCGGCTCTTGCAGTTGAGCCGGTGAAAACAGGGTTTGCATAATTCAATCAGATCCCTTCATACATGCGGCCAGGGTTCAGGATGCCGCCAGGATCAAAACCTTCCTTGATGCGCCTGGTTATCTCGGCCATATCTTCGGTCTGTGGCTGAAATACGGGAATTTCGCTGCGAAGCTTTGCGGATCCGCGAAACAGGGTTGCATGACCGCCCACTTGACCCACAGCGGCGCGTACTCTGGCGACGCTGGCATGATCTTTTTCCTCTACCGCCAACCAGATCAACCCGCCCCCCCAGTCGTATATCACTTCACCGGGATGGCCTTCCAGTATGGTGAGGGCCACCTTTGAGCCATTTGCGGGTGGAACAGATAACCGCCAGATGGCGCGCTCCTGATTAGCCGCAAGGAAAGTCACATCGCGAACTTCCTTCCAGAACGCGATGGAATTGATGGTGTGGAGCTCTTCGACTTCACCATAAATTTTAAGTTGTTTTTTGAGCTCTTCAGTCCGGTGCACAACGGACGGTCCGGGTCCTTCAACACGGATGGCTGTGACACTACCACCAATGGATTTGACATAATCAACATTGGAAAATTCAGTAACCTTGGCCGGAATAAACGCAGCTCCCGACACTTCATGAGAACTGCCCAATGCGTCGGTCATTGAGCGGACGCCACCATGATCGTAAATACCATCTCGTGCCCAACTGATCAGAACGGTGCGAATTTTTTCAGGTTTCGGCAACACCTTCAGGGTGATTTCGGTCATCACCGCCAGCGTACCATAAGATCCAGCTATCAATTTCGAAAGGTCAAAACCGGTGACGTTCTTGACCACCTTTCCGCCTGACTTGAATTCTTCAGAGCGACCGCTGACACCGTGGAATCCGAGAAAATGATCCCGCGCAGAGCCTGCCTTGATGCGTCTTGATCCCGCAAGATTACATGCAATCAACCCGCCGACAGTTCCTTCATCCGGTGCCTTGCCCAGCAGTGGTCCGAAGTCGGGTGGCTCGAAACTCAGTTCCTGATCCTGTTCGTCCAGCGCACGTTCGATATCCGCCAGGGATGTGCCCGCCTTGGCCGTCAGAACCAGTTCACTTGGCGCATAATCTTCAATCCCGGCAAGCGCGCTCAGATCAAGGGTATGATCACACGGAGCCAGCCGACCAAGCGATGCTTTGGTGCCCTGCCCCTGCACGTTGAGGGCTTTCTCTTCCGCGCCAGCCCATTTCAGTGCATCCAGAACCTGCTCGGCGTTTTTTGGTGTCAATACTTCAGACATTCAAAACCTCGGGATATCGGGGAACTTCATCTGTCCCTTGTGAACATGCATTTTACCCAGTTCCGCGCAGCGGTGAAGCGTCGGATAAACTTTTCCCGGGTTCAAAAGCTGTTCAGGATCGAACGCACATTTTAGACGCTGCTGGTGTTTCATATCATCTTCAGAAAACATTTCCCCCATCAAATCACGTTTCTCGATACCGACACCGTGTTCGCCGGTCAGGACCCCCCCGACATCGACACAGAGTTTCAGAATTTCCGCACCAAACTTTTCAGCATTTTCAAACTCACCTGCCTCGTTGGCATCAAACAAAATCAACGGATGCTGGTTGCCTTCTCCGGCATGAAAGACAGTGGCGACCCTCAGGCCATAACGTTCTGACATTTCAGCCATGCGCTTCAGCACATAAGACAACTGGCCGCGCGGAATTGTGCCGTCCATGCAGATATAGTCCGGTGTGATCCGCCCAACCGCGGGAAAGGCCGCCTTGCGTCCAGACCAGAACCGTAACCGCTCTTCTTCAGACGTGCTGATCTTGATATGCACCGCGCCGCTTGCTCTGGCGATATCTTCAACGCGACCCATCAGGTGCTCAACCTCGACGTCTGGTCCGTCCAGTTCAATAATCAGCAGCGCTTCAACATCAAGAGGATATCCCGCATGGACAAAATCTTCCGCTGCCTGAATAGCGAACGTATCCATCATTTCCATGCCGCCCGGAATAATTCCGGCGCCAATGACCGCGCCGACACAATCTCCGGCTTTCTCACTGGTTTCAAACCCGAGCAGAAGAGCACGCGCCGTTTCCGGCTTTCTGAGAATTCTGACGGTGACTTCCGTAATCACACCCAATAGCCCTTCCGAACCCGTGACCACACCCAGCAAATCGTAACCTTCGCTGTCGAGATGTTTGCCACCAATTCGAATAATCCGCCCATCCATGGTAACCAGTTCAACACCAAGAACATTGTTGGTGGTCAGACCATATTTAAGGCAATGCACACCGCCGGAGTTTTCCGCGATATTGCCGCCGATCGAGCAGGCGATCTGGCTCGACGGGTCCGGGGCATAATAAAACCCGCTGTCTTCAACTGCCTGGGTAATACCAAGATTGGTGACGCCGGGCTGGGTCACCACGCAACGGTTCTGGTAATCGATTTCCACTATTTCGCTGAACCGCCCGAGCCCCAGCGTAATGCCATCGGCAAGGGGCAAGGCACCACCCGACAACCCTGTTCCGGCCCCGCGTGGCACGACTTTGACGTTATTGCTGTGGCAATATTTGAGAACCTTTGAGACCTGTTCGGTATTTTCGGGAAGCACAACGATCAGGGGTAACTGCTTGTAAGCCGTAAGCCCATCACAATCATAGGCACGAAGCTCATCCTCATCCGCGATGACCCCTTCGCCGGGCACAATTGCCTGCATGGCGCCGATGATGTCCTTGCGCCTGGCAATGATATCGCGATCCGGTTTCGGCATCAGCATGGATTATACCCCTACTCTACTCAATCGTATTGTGCCACAGCACAACGTATACGTCACCTAACGTGGGATACAAAATTCCAGCACCTATTCGGCTGGCTGAACCCTTAAAACCGTCTCATCCTGAATTGGCCAGTGAAGCAGTGCCGCCGTGATCCCCAATGCCACACCCGCCCACCAGACCGGCATATAGGTCCCGTAAGCGTCATAAAGATAACCGCCCAGCCAGATGCCCAGAAAACTGCCGATCTGATGACTGAAAAAGACAATTGCAAACAGGGTTCCCATATAGCGAATACCGAAAATCTGCGCGACAAGACTCGAGGTCAACGGCACCGTACTCAGCCACAAAATCCCCATTGCGATGGAAAACACGACCACGGACGTCGTACTGACCGGCACCATTATGAAGACCAGAATGACAATTGAGCGCATAAAATACAGATAACTGAGCATGTGTTTTTTACGGAACCGGTCGCCAAGCATCCCCGCCACATAAGCGCCAAGAACATTGAACAGGCCAATCAATGACAGAGACCACGCTCCGGTCTCGCTCGGCATGCCGAGATCGGTCAGGTAGGCTGGCAGATGAACGCCGATGAACGCAACGTGAAACCCACAGACAAAAAAGCCAAGCGTTAGCAGCCAGTATCCCCTGTGTTTCATGGCTTCACCGAGGGCCACTTTCAATGATGGTGCGCTTTCATCTTTACCGGCCTTGTTTCTGCTGGCGGTATCAACTTTTCCCTGCAAGGGAATGGCACAGACCAGAATCGCGATCGCAATAAGCGCGAGCAATGTATAAGACGTCGACCAGCCATAAGACCCGAGAAATATCTGGCCCAACGGAACAACCGTGAACTGGCCTGCGGCCCCGGCCGCTGTAACGATTCCAAGCCCCCATGAACGTTTGTTTTCAGGCATCGCCCGCCCGACAGCACCGAGCACAACGGCCAACGCACAACCACTTTGAGCCATGCCGACCATCAGTCCCGCAGTTAACTGGAATGCCAGCGGGTCAACGGAAACCGACATCAGATAAAGGCCCGAAGCATACAGGATACCGCCAAAGGCGATGATCCGTCCGGTCCCCCATTTTTCCGCCGAAGCCGCAGCAAAGGGTTGAAAAGCTCCCCACATCAGATTCTGAATGGCCAACGCTATGGCGAAGGTTTCACGACCCCAACCGAGATCCATACTCATCGGTTTGAGAAACAGCCCGAGACTGGCTCGCAGACCGAAAGCGATCAGGGCACAAATCGCGCCGGCAGTCAGAATGATCATAGGCGTCCGCCAGGTAGATGAAACTGTCACGGGCCTGCGCTCCTTGGGTCATAGAGGTTAAAAGGTTAGTCTCTTGGTGATGTAGGGCGCAATCCTCCATTCAGAAGGACTTTTTCGAATTTTTGGAACAGATGATCAGGTCAGCAGGCTAAACGCAAAAAACCGCGCAAAAGCGCGGTTTCAGCTTGATAATCGGGCGGCTTAAGCCGCCAGGGTTATCCTCAGCCCTGACGGGCTTTAAAACGCGGGTTTTTCTTGTTGATCACGTAAACCCGGCCACGGCGGCGCACAACACGGCAGCCCTTCTCGCGGAGTTTCGCTGATTTGAGCGAATTCAGAACTTTCATAACGCTTTCCTCGAACCTGTCGCGCCTGGACCTTCCGGGCGTCGAGGCGCGGAACATAGGCGGCGGGGCAGAGGATGTCAATGCCTGCAAAGCCGGTAATTAAACCCCGACAACAAATTATTCCCTAACAATTTGAACCTTGCACGCCGTCAATTTTTGCGGTTTTCCTGAACCATCGACATTGTAAACGGATATGGCAATCATGATCCCCGATCAAAAACATCTATTCGACATCCCCATGCAAGTCTCTTATCTCGCCTGTGCTTCGTATTCGCCTCTGTTAAAGGCCGTTCGTGAAGCGGGCGTTATCGGGCTGGATCGCAAATATCACCCGTGGACCATTCGCCCATCGGAGCTGGTTGAAGAATCCGAAGTTCTGCGCGGCCTTTTCGGGCAGTTGATTGGCGCCAGAGCCGATGACATTGCGATCATTCCGTCAACCTCTTACGGCGTTGCCACGGCAGCAGAAAACATGACACTCGGGAAAGGTCGCAATGTTATCATTCTTGAAGATCAGTTTCCCTCCAATGTTTATGCTTGGAGGCGGATGGCTGAAGAATCGGGCGGAAATGTTGTGGTCGTTGCCCGCCCCCGGAACTGGGACTGGACCAGCGCCGTGCTCGAACATATGAATTCCGAAACCGATATCATTGCCTTGCCGCCCTGTCACTGGATTGATGGCAGTCGTCTTGATCTTTCCGCCATCGGAATGCGGTGTCGGGAACTGGGCGCTTGTTTTATTATCGATGCGACCCAGGCCGTCGGCGCAATGAACATTGATGTGGATGATTTACAACCGGACTATCTGTTGTGCTCGGGATACAAGTGGCTGCTTTGCCCCTATACAATCAGCTTCCTTTATGCGGCTCCGCACCGGCACAAGGATCGGCCACTGGAAATTCATGGGCAGAACAGGGGGTTCGGCTCAATGCCTGATGGGCGGCTGGACTATTACGAAGGTTTCAAGGATGGGGCTCGGCGTTTTGACATGGGGGAGCGCAACAATTTTATCAATTTGCCGATGGCGATTGCGGCGCTTGATCAGATCAACGCCTGGGGCCCTTCCGACATTCAGGAGAGCCTGGCTCCCTTGATTGAACGGGCCGTCGCCGAGGCCCGCAGTCGTGGCTGGTCAGCTCCTGCCGACGATCACAGGGTCGGACATTATATTGGTATCACCCCAACATTTCCCGTTGATGACGATATGATCGCAGCATTGGAGGCAGAGAGCATATACGTCACGCGCCGTGGCCCCGGCATCAGATTTGCCCCACATCTGTTCAGTACCGAAGCCGATATCGAACGGGTGTTTCAGGTGCTGGATAATCTGTAAAGGTTACGCCAGCGCGTTGAAATCATCCAGCAGGGTCAAAATCCGTCCGGCGTCGACCTGATCCATAATCAGGTTCGCCCGCGTTGCAGCTGCCACAGCATCCATTTCGCGCAGACGCTGTTTAACTTTGGGGATGCTTGATGGGGTCATCGACAATTCGCGCAGACCAAGGCCAATCAACAGCGCTGTATAACGCGGGTCCCCGGCCATTTCACCACAGATACTGATCGGGATTCGGGCGCGGAGCGCGGCGCCAGCTGTAAACTGGATAAGACGCAGGACCGCCGGATGTAACGGGTTAAACAAATGGGCGACGTGTTCGTTGGCGCGGTCAATGGCGAGTGTGTACATCGTCAGATCGTTCGAACCGATGGCCAGAAAATCGCTGGCCTGCGCCAGGGCATCCGCGGCAAGCGCCGCCCCCGGAACCTCAATCATCGCGCCGATTGGCGGCAATGGATCGGGCAAACTGATTTTCCGGCGTTTAAGTTTGGCGGCAGCACTTTTCATTATTGTACGGGCTTTGCGCACTTCGCTGACAGTGGTGACCATGGGTAGCAACACACGAACATCGCCGTGGCAACCGGCACGCAAAATAGCGCGAAACTGGGTTTCAAGCAGGTCGGGATAAGCCAGCGACAGCCGGATACCACGAAGGCCGAGAGCCGTCGTCACGCTATCATCCATTTCTCCGGTTACCGCATCGGATTCCTTATCCGCGCCAATATCAAGACTACGAATCGTCACGGTCTGCCCGTTCATGGCTTTGACGATGGCGCTGAGGGTCTCATACTGCTCGTCTTCGTTCGGCAATCTGGAGCGGTTCATAAACATGAACTCGCTACGTAACAGGCCAATTTTTTCGGCCCCCACCTGCTTAACCGCGTTCATTTCAATTGGCAGTTCGACATTGGCCTGCAATGAAAATTCGGTGCCATCCCGACTAACAGCACGGCGATTCTTGAGGTGTGCCAGACGTTTGGTCTCTTTTTCAAAATCCGCCCGACGACGGGTAAACTTGGCAAGGCTCCGTTTGGTCGGGTTAACAATAATCCAGCCTGCATTGCCATCGACGATGATCTGGTCCCCGGAATGAACCCCGTCCATCAGGTCAGGTGCACCGAGAACGGCAGGCAGGCCGAGTGCGCGGGCCATAATTGCTGTATGGCCTTCGCCGCCGCCAATCATTGTCGCAGCGCCAGAAACCTGCCCCGGGTCGAGCTGCGCCATATCTGCCGGACTTAGGCTGTCGGCTATAATAATTGAACCTTTCGGCAGGGATGCCATCGGGCGCGCCGGATGTTTGCCGAGATTAAGTAAAATCCGGTTACCGACTTCACGAATGTCATCCCCGCGCGCCGCAATATAGGAATCTGCCATGGCCTGAAAAGCTTCTGAAATTTCGGCAATTTCACGCGATACCGCAGCTTCGGCATTGATTCTGTCTTCAATGATTCTTCGGTCTGCTCCGCGAATAAGGCGGGAATCTTCAAGCATGCCAAGATAGGCGTCGAGCAGGATGGCAAGTTCTTCCGCCGCGGCGCCGGGCATCGTCTTGGCGCGCGTTTGCAATCGCCGCACCTGACGATGCGCCAGACTAACAGCGTGTTTCAAACGGTCGCGTTCGGTTTCTACTTCACGCTTTTTCAAGGCATATTCCGGCGTATCGACAATGCCGCTTTCACGGACATGCGCAGGACCGATGGCAATCCCCTGAGAGACCCCCAACCCCTTGTATTGCTGTTCTTTTCGTTCAGCCACGCCGGTCAATCCTCATCAAATTTTGCATTAATCAACGCGCATATAGCGTCCAGCGCCGTTTCAGCGTCTTCACCACTTGCGGTCAGATCAATTTCCGAGCCCGCCGCCGCCGCCAGCATCATCAGTCCCATGATCGAGCGCCCGGAAACGGTCTGCCCGGATCTGGACACGGTTATGTCAGCTTCAAATTCTCCGGCCACTTTGGCGAACTTGGCCGCCGCACGGGCGTGAAGTCCACGCTGATTTTTAATGAGCGCGGTACGGCTGAAAGGCGCGTCGCTCAACTTTGTTCCTGGGTCAGCAGTTTTGAAGCAACATTGATATATTTCCGCCCTGCGTCCTGTGCACTGTTGACGGCATCGGCCAGATTTTCCTTTTCGCGAACGGAGGCCAACTTGATCAGCATCGGCAGGTTGACACCGGCGATAATCTCCACATTCGCTTTATCCATAATCGAAATCGCCAGATTGGAAGGTGTTCCACCGAACATATCCGTAAGCAGGACAACACCTTCACCCCGATCAGCGTTTGACGTGCCATCCAGAATTTCACTACGCCGCTGTTCCATATCATCATCGGGGCCGATGCAGATGGCCGTAACATTTTCCTGAGGACCGACAACGTGTTCCAGGGCGGCGATCAGTTCTTCCGCCAGCCGTCCGTGGGTCACAAGTACCATTCCGATCATTTTTCCGACCTTATTTTAAAAAAGCACTTAACTTACAGGATTATACCAAGGGCCGAGATAGTGGACTCAAATTCAGCGTTTGTCCAAGTCCCTGTGACGAATTTGTGCTGTCCGACCACTTTCATCCAGCCACCTCCCCAGTGATTCAGCAGTGAAGACCGAACGATGATGTCCGCCGGTGCAGCCAACAGCTATGGTCAGATAACTTTTCCCTTCCGCCGCGTAGCGTTCGAGCAATAAATCCAGCAAATCTGTCAACTTGTCCAGAAACGGCGCGAATCCGGCATCGGTTTCAATGTAATCGCCAACCGCCTTGTCCAGACCGGTCAGGGGCCGAAGATTCAGATCGTAGTGCGGGTTTTTCAGAAATCTGACATCGAACACCAGATCAGCATCGCGAGGCAAACCATTGCGAAATCCAAACGACGTGACAAAAACCGACAAACCATCTTCGCCGGCTGCCCCGAAATTACCTTCCAACGATCGTTTCATATCGGTCAACGACATATCGCTGGTATCCAGAATTACCGTCGCCCGTCCGCGTAACGGCTCCATCAGGGCACGTTCATGACGAATACCGTCTGACACTGGACGATCCTGAGCCAGGGGATGACGACGGCGGGTCTCTTCATAACGGCGAATAAGAATTTCATCATCGCAGTCGATAAACAGCACGGAGACATCGATACCGCTCTGGTTTATCAGGGTATCAATTTTTTCAAGAAATGCTTCGGCATCAAAATCACGGGTCCGGATGTCGACACCGATTGCCATATTCACCGGAAGGTCGCCGGGGATCACCAGCCGTCCGAGCAACGAGATCGGCACATTGTCAATCGCCTCGTAGCCCAGATCTTCCAACGCTTTCAACG
>JAJFIJ010000389.1 GCA_021775105.1 Rhodospirillales bacterium
GCGGTTCACCCGGCCCGTCGGCTTTCCAGTGGGCCGGAGCCTAGGTTCCGGACCAGGCACCCCCCTGATCCGGCGCGATATGCAATACGTCCATCAGGTATCCAATCTGGCCTTCGCGCTCTTCCGCCGATGAGTGGCCAAGATGTACGGAATAAATCCGGATCAGACCAAGGTCGCAGTTTATGACCCCCTCAATCATCGAGCGTTGCAGGGTCAGCTGTTCGACAAGTCCAAAACGTGGGAGAAGATGGTTGCGGCTCGACAGGATCGGCGTTTTCGAGAGCAGCATATTGCCGAAGTGCCGACGTCGGTTAACCAGATTTTCGTTGTCATCTCGATAGCTGGCGTCCAGATCAAGGCCCGGGCCATAAACGACGTAGTGTTCAGGGAATAATACCGACAGGTCGGCGACTTGATCCGTCATCCCGGTTTCCGAATTAAATCGCTCTACTTCCTGTAAGGCGATAACGTCAGCATCACCAATTTCTTCGGCGATCCTGGAAAGGTTGACGTTGCCGTCTTTGCCGATACCGTATTGAATATTATAGCTAACCAGCTTCATCGTTCCGCCTCACTGTCGATTATCAATTTGACCCCGATGGCTCAGGTCTTGTTCTGATGTTCGTGAAAAGTGATGTTTACAAACCCTGACCGATTGGTCATCACTTTTCTTTCGTCAAATTTGAAATGACCATGTCAGAAAACACTTCACCTCATCAAAATCTGAACCTTGTCACCGTCGTTTGCATCACGACGCTGGTGCAGGCGCTGGCCAGCATGATTGTTATCCTGCCAGCAACAATAGCACCGGAACTGGCGCATGCGCACGGGGTTGATACTTCACTGATCGGGGTGCAGGTCAGTTTTGCCTATATCGGGGCGATGGCGACTTCAGTACTGGGCGGCACTATTGTCCGGCGGTTCGGCCCGCTTCGCTGTTCACAGGTGGCGCTGGCCTTTGCCGCCACGGGTTGTGCCCTGACAGCTGTCCCGCTGCTGAGTGCGATTGCGATTGGTGCGCTGTTTATCGGCCTCGGATATGGCCTGACCAATCCGCCCGCTGCCCATATGTTGATGAAAGTGACTGCACCGGCGAACCGCAACCTGATCTTTTCGATCAAGCAGACGGGAGTGCCTCTGGGCGGGATCGCCGCCGGGCTGTTGGCGCCGACGATCGCAATCGAATTTGGCTGGCAGGCGGCACTGTTGGCCGGGGTAGCCGTGACAGTAACGGTAATGGTTCTGATCCAGTTGTTAAGATCATCATGGGACCAGGAGCGTGATCCGGATGTTGAATTCACTGCGGCCCCGCTTCGCGATGTGCGCATGGTCTGGGCGCACCGGGGACTCAGGATGATTTCGCTGGGCTCGTTTGCGTTTTCCGCCATGCAGGTCAGTCTGACGACATTTGCTGTGGCGATGCTGGTAACGGATGTTGAGTTTACGCTGGTTGAAGCCGGGATTGTACTGGCCGTGCTTCAGATTGCCGGGGCCAGTGGCCGTGTATTCTGGGGGTGGGCCGCGGATCGTCTCCGGGATGGCAACAAGGTTCTGACGGCAATCACGCTGATTACCATCACCGCTGCCGTATTAACCAGTTTTCTTGATCCGCAAACGCCTGATTTTCAGGTTTATGCCGTGCTTGCGATGTTCGGGTTTACCGCCGTTGGCTGGAACGGAGTCTACCTTGCGGAAGTCGCCAGACTGGCCCCATCGCACCTGATCGGCAGTGCCACCGGGGCGGCATTGTTTGTGACCTTCTTTGGAGTGGTTGTCGGTCCGGCGGTTTTCACCGCTATTTATTCAGGTGTTGGCAGTTATACGACGGCCTTCGCCCTGGTATCGCTGGTACTGGTTGTCGGGCTGGTTTTTGTGTTGCTGGCGCGAAAGCAGAGTTAACCAGATTTGCGGGCTTTCAGGTTCTGTTCCCAATGCTGGCGAACCTTGCGTTGAAAGGCGAGTGCCTCGTGAGGTGTAATCCGGCCATCGCGATTTTCGTCAATTGCCTGAAAACGTGTGCGCCCCTTGGTTTCGAACTCTGCCAGTGAAACTTGCCCGTCTTCATTCGCATCAAGGCGATGGAAACGGCTTTGCCAGTCGGCATTGCCCGAGGTTTCTTGGCGCGAAAGCACATAATCTTTGTTGCCATCCAGATTGAAAAAGCGGGTATTGCGCGCCGCCTGAAGTTCAACCAGCGACACACTGCCATCCGCATCCCAATCAAGCACCTTGAACCAGTTTGCCTGCGTGGCTTCGCCCGCCTGTGCGGTTCCGGCTGCGCCAGCGGCAACAACTGTACAGGCCAGCGTATAAAGATGTTTTTTCAGGTTCATAGTCTGCTCCTCCCAATTTCCCGGTGCGCCCCGAGAGCCGAACGAACCCCCAGCTTACGCGGCAGTGATGAACGGGAATTTAAGAAAGCTGGTTAACAATGATTAACCATGCTTGGGGGAAGGCAGCATAATATGGATGGGCGGTGGTATTTATTTCCCTTCTCTGGCAAGGGTCGGGTAAACTGTGATGCCCGCAGGAACAGTTGTGAGAAACCGACATGCCGTTTGTACATCGCGATGAGGAAGGACATATCCTCGCCGTTTACGAAGATCATATAGAAGGAACGGAAGAGGTCGAACCCAACGATCCAACCCTGCTGGCCTTCATCCAGAAGAATATCCCCTCTGTCCTGAAACAGGACGACTGGGTCCAGTCCGATTTGGCGCTGTCGCGCGTCATGGAGGATTTGATCGATATTCTGATCGACAAGAATGTCATCATGTTTACCGACTTCCCCGAAGGCGCTCAGGAAAAACTCCGTTCCAGACGCGGCTTTCGTAAGGAATTCAGCTATGTCGAAAATCTGTTCGGCGATGATGAAGACGGCTTCGATGACGGCGACGGGATGTTTTAGCAGTCCATTCTGTCGGCGACTTCTTCAATGCTTGTTGCAACAATTTCCCAATCCTGATCAGCTTTCAGGTCCGTGGTCTGATCGGGACCATACTCCGTTGGCCGGTTGACATAAGCTGTCTGCATGCCGAATTTCCTGCCCCGCGACAGGTCGTAATTGTGGGCTGCACACAGCATGATCGACTGCGGCTCGCCACCCAGCAGATCAATCGCCCCGAGATAGCATTCCGCTGCCGGTTTGAAGGCGCGAAAGACATCCGAGCAAAGAATGGCGTCCCACGGCAATCCGGCGTTTTTCGACATATTGACGAGAAGGCCAAGACTGCCATTGGAAAACGTGGAAACGACAAAGCGGTTTTTCAGTCGACTGATACCGGCGACAGAATCGGGCCACGGATTTAGCCGGTGCCAGGCACGATTGAGGTCTTCGCGGGCGGGGTTCTCCAGTTTATCCAGCCCAAAGTCGGGGATGATTTCTTCCAGCCGTTCGCGGTGCAGGACGTCGTTGGTTGTCCAGGGCCGTTTGCCGTCCCGCACCTCTTTCATCTTCGGGTGGTAACCTGCCCGCCAGGCATCAGCGAAGGCGTCGCCGTCGAATTCAGTGAGCCCGATGGAATGGGCCGCAGATTTTCCTTCCGTCGCAACCGATGATCGCCAGTCGACAACGGTGCCAAAAGTATCGAAAATGACGACCTTGACCAAATCCCTGTTTAGCATTGCTTTTCCCCCCGTTAATGCCCGCGCTCGCAAGCTGCACTTTAAAATTACTTGATTTCTGAATCGACTCAATGATAGATGGGGTTATCTGGTCTTGCCGACCAGTACTCAAGTCCACAGGCAGTGAGTCTAAACGGTGTGTGTCCTGGTTTGTTTCTGACAACGGAGGACATCATGAAATTCGGCTATTTTTGTAATCTAACC
>JAJFIJ010000040.1 GCA_021775105.1 Rhodospirillales bacterium
TCATCGCCCATGGTCAATCCGCGGGCAACCAGATTTTTTAACGATAACCCGTCTCCTGATCTCAGAGCTAACCCCATGATCGGTCCGAGTACATCTCGAAGCCAGCGCAACCTGTCCAGAACCTCATTGTCGTTGCCGCCAAACCGCATGACCTTCCCAAGTCCTTCGTTGATCGCGCAATACGCACGATTACCAAAGGTTCGGTTCTCGACGACCAACATCGGTTGACTGACGGTCGTCATTCCAGTCATCGGTCCAACGGCGTCAAAATGATGGTTGGGATGAAACTCGAATGCACCATCCGCCGCCATCTCCGTTGCTGCCAATAAATCCGGTGCCCAACCTTCAAATACGGCGATCCCCGTCACAGCACCACGCATTGGACCACACATTCGCTCCCAGGTAATCGGCGGACCCGCATGCAGGATCATGTGATCCTTGAGCGCGGGGATCGCTTCATTGGCCGGGATGACATCGATCAAGACCGGGTCCCCGGACAGCATTCGTTGCAAAGCCTCCTGATTGGCCTCTTCAATATATTTCATTTTTCTTTTCCATCGATTTTCATGTCCCGAGTTTGGATAGCAGGTCTGCCAATATCGGGTCTCCGCCCGCTGGAGGAGCCCAATCCACATGAGAAACTTCAACGCCCTGCTGGTCCAGCTCCTGCGCAAATCCTTCCAAACCGATATTGATGACTTTCAAAGGGGTTTCGAGAAGCGTCTTGATCTCTGATTCACTCATGCTTGTTTACTCCTGGGGTCGGTGAAGTTGGGCGGGTTCACGGGTAAAGGTTCGCCGCCCCCGCTTGAACCCGAAAAGCGGCACGGCCAGTTCCTGGACAGCACCGATACTGGTTGTACTATCCAAAACAACAATATCGGCTGGATTGTTGATGGCGATCCCATATTCGTCAATTCGCATCAACCGTGCCGGTCGATGGGTAACCATATTCAAACATTCGCGAAAGCCCGCGCCGGTGCCTATTTGTCCGATGTTGGCGTAAAGGTTTGCCATGCGGATCAATGAGCAGTCCCCAAACGGCGTAAAGGGATTGAGAACATTGTTAGTGGACAGGGCGCAATTCACGCCGCCCTCAATGAGTCTGTGTGCCGGAGCGACGCCGCGAACAATGTCATGGTCCCGTCCGGCACCCATTAAGTAAAGGTCTGTAGATGGTAGAACTGTGACGGCAACGCCGGCACTCTCCAGCCGCTGGGTAATTTGCGCCAATTGTTCGGGTGGTAGCGCTGACAATTTGCTGACATGCCCGATCACAACACGACCACCGTAATTATGCATTTCGGTTAGTTCACAAACATCACCGACGGTCATGCCGTCCGGGTTGGTGTCGAAATCGAGATGAAAATCAACATCAACGTCAAATTCGAGAGCCATTTCGAAAATACGTTCAATTTGCCCACGCGGGTTGGTATCCGTATACGGGCAACCACCGACCACCCGGGCACCGCGCTTCAGGGCTTCAATCATCAGATCATCTGTGCCGGGATTGTTCAGTAGTCCCTCTTGCGGGAAAACACAGATCTCCAGATCAATGGCCCATGCGTATTCATCGACTAACGGCAGCACCGCATCGATACTTTTGAGGCCGATCACTGGGTCGACCTCCAGATGGGCGCGCATTCGGGTTGTCCCCTGAAGGGTACATTTTTCCAGTGTGTGAATAGCACGAGCGCGAATATCTTCGATCGTGAAGGATTTTTTTGCTGCCGAAACTTCCTGAATTGCTTCGCCCAACGTACCTTCTTCAGATTTGCAGCGGTCCAGAATGCAGGCTTTGTCGAGATGAATATGTGATTCGATAAACCCCGGGACAACCACGCGGCCACCCATATCTAAAATCTCCGAATCCGCCGACAATCCGGATTCGACTGCGGCAATTTTCCCGTCCACAAATCCAATATCTGTTAGGGTCTCGTCACGTTCACCCGGAACAATGACGTTCTTCAAGATCATATCCATATTTTTCCCTTTTCCGAAATCATCCGGGTTCTCTGGATGAACTCGTTACCAGAAACCCTCCTGAAATAATGATCAATACTCCGACAATTGTTGATGTGTTGGGAAAATCTCCAAAAACAAACAGACCAATTAACATCGCCCAAATGATTTGGGTATAGGCGAACGGTGCCAATAAAGAAGATGCCGCCGCACTGTAGGCCTTAATCAACAGGAATTGACCAAACAAACCAACGACACCCATAAATACCATCAACATCCATTCCTGCTGGCCTGGCATAACCCAGTAGAACGGCACCACACCGCTCATGACGGTGGCGCCGACCATCATTGTAAAAAACAGCGTTGTCAGGGGCGGTTCAGTGGAACTGATAAGTCGTGTTACAACCTGATAGAGCGCCCAGCACACAGCCATAGTCAGGGGGAAAATAACTGCCCAGTTAAAAGCTTCGCCCCCCGGTTGAATGACAATAACTGCGCCGCCAAACCCGAGTGTTATTGCAAGCCATCTTTTTGCCGAAACTTTCTCACCCAAAAACAGCACCGCAAACAACGCCACCAGAAAAGGAGCTACAAACGATATTGCATATGCTTCGGCGAGCGGAAGGTATCGAACTGCGAAGAATATGGATCCGGTTGCCCCCATCAAAAGCAATGCGCGCCCGATCTGTATCCAGAGACGGTCAGTTCTAAATGCTTGTCTGATACTGTCGTGCGGGAATACGATTGGGAAAATCAACAGGCTGAACATATAGCGCGCCCAGACAATTTCGATGACCGGCAAATCCCCGGACAAAAATTTTGCCGTACTATCCAATACCGTTAAAGATGCGACGGCAACAATCATAAGCATGATCCCGCGAACGGGCTGTGCGCCCCTTGAGGCAACGCCTTCAACCATTGGAAATGCTCAGTAATCTGCGTGGGGTATCAATCGTGAGCACGTCAATTTCTGCATCGCTGAATCCTTTGCGATGCATAACCGGAAGGACATTCATGAAAAGATGGCCATAGCCGTGCCCACCGTATCGGGTCAGGCGGGTTTTGGTGAAAATATCCTGCGATAACGTAATTTGAGAAAGATGACCGCGTTCGATCAAGGCCCTGATCATGTCCAGACGCATCGCATCGTTCGGGAGGTCAACTTCCTGAAAAGGGTAAAATGAGGATTCAATACCAAAAAAATCGTATTCTATGACACACCCCGTATCCGCCAAACGGAACAGCTCATCAAGACCAAAAATAGTTCGATCAATGTGACTGAAGATACAACGTTCCAGATCACCCCCTTGCCTTTCAATAACCCGGACGACCTCGTGCAGCACCTCTATATCGCGCGGCGGATGGATATTTATACTTGCACCGGTATCGCGCTGGGCGATCACCGCGGCTTGTAGCACGCGCCGTTCAATTTTCGTCCAGCTATCCGAGCAACCGATCTCTCCGATAATACCTGCTCGAACATCGCTGTCACCAATTCCGCACCGAACATTCGCGATCAAATATTCTGCCAGTTCTTCCAGCGATGCGTTGAGCAGTCCGTCATCTCTGGAAGCCTCTACATAAAACCCGCAGCCCGCAATGATGGCAATTCCGCTGGACTTTGAAATGTGACGCAACCCTTCCGGATCTGGTGCGATCCCGGTTACGGTGAGTTCAACCAGAGCCCTGCCACCGGACGTGAACAAATCGGAT
>JAJFIJ010000005.1 GCA_021775105.1 Rhodospirillales bacterium
TTGTACTTGTCATCCGTCAGTTCGTTAACCTGCTCAATCGTTTGTGCTTTCGCTGACATCCGTTTTTATTTCCTATATTCGCGGTCAAGCCGCAGGCGCGTTATCATGCGCCGCCTTGTTCAACTGATACTGATGGCCTTCACCACTTGTTTGCCCGGCGACTGCTGCAGCAATCAGAGCCGCAGCCCGGTCCACTTCGTCTTGTGTCGTAAAGCGCCCAAACCCGATACGTATGGAAGCGCCAGCCTCGAATTCCGTTAGTCCCATTGCCCGCAATACATAAGATGGCTCAACAGAAGCCGACGTACAGGCCGAGCCAGTGGAGATGGCGACGCCCCGCAGACTCGTCAAGAGGTCTTCTGCCCGAATTCCTGGAAACTGCAAATTCAAATTCCCGACAAAGCGACGTTCCATGTCTCCATTGACCAGAACAGGGCATCCGGATGCGCGAATTTGTCCCAGCAATTGATCACGCAAAGCTTCCAGCCGGGTCGCTTCCTCAGCCATCTCGGTTGTCGACAGGGCACACGCTTTTCCCATCCCAACACAAAGCGGCGCGGGAAGGGTTCCTGACCGCAACCCGCGTTCCTGCCCGCCACCATCAAATAGCGGTTGCAGACGCACCCGCGGTCGGCGGCGCACGTAGAGCACCCCAATTCCCATCGGTCCGTATAATTTGTGACCGGATATACTCATCAGATCGATGTTCATGACGGTCACATCAAGTGGAATTTTGCCGGCGGCCTGCGCACAGTCACTATGAAAATAGACGCCGTGCGCACGGCAAATGGCACCGATCTCAGCCATTGGCTGAATAACACCGGTTTCATTATTGACGGCCAGTATCGAAACCAGAAGCGTATCGTCCTCAATAGCACTTTCCAGCGCCCGCAGATCCAAATGCCCTTTGGAATCAACATCAAGATAGGTCACCCGCAGGCCTTCGGTCTCCAGTTGCTTGCAGGATTCAAGAACGCATTTGTGTTCGACACTGGTGGTAATGATGTGGTTGCCTTTGCGATGGGAAAAGCGGCCAGCCCCCTTAAGCGCCAGATTGTTCGCTTCAGTCGCTCCTGACGTGAAGACAATTTCGTTGGGTTCTGCACCAATCAGTTCAGCGACCTGCTTGCGCGCTATCTCGACCGCGTCTTCAGCTTCCCACCCAAAGGCATGACTGGTGGAATGAGGGTTACCGAATTTTTCACTGAAATACGGTAGCATGGCGTCTACCACACGCGGGTCCGTCGGCGTGGTTGCCTGATAATCAAGATAGATCGGGCCCTTGCGATCTTTAAGCAGCGCCTGCACCGGATGTGAATTAAGGTTCATGTGACTTTCCCTCAACCCGTCAACGCTGCCGCACCGGATGCACTTCCGGCACGACTATAGACGTTACCCCAGGCTTCGACGAAGCGGTCGACATCACTGTCTCTGCTGTTCCAGCCAAAACTGACGCGAATGGCAGAACCGGCCTCGTCCTCATCGACGCCCATGGCTCGAAGCACATGGCTGGGTTCAACCTTGCCTGAAGAACAGGCAGAACCGGCACTAATGGCGACACCGGCGATATCCAGTCCCATGACCTGGGTTTCTGAACTGACCCCCGGCATGGTAAGGCAACTTGTATTAACAAGACGATCAGCACCAACGCCAAAAATCTTCACCGGGGCCAGTTGCCTGATTCGCACTTCCAGTTGATCACGCAAGACTGCCAGACGCTGAAATTCCTCAATACCAGCCAAAGCCGCTTCTGCCGCCGCTCCAAACCCGGCTACCCCTGAAAGGTTTTCCGTCCCGGCCCTTTTGCGCAGCTCCTGACCTCCACCACGGACCAGCGGGGCAAGATCAAGTCCATCGCGGACGACCAGGGCACCAACGCCCTGTGGACCGCCAATTTTATGCGCCGACAAGGACATCAGATCGACGCCTGCGTCAACGAACGACAACGCCATCTTGCCGACACCCTGAATGGCGTCGCAATGTAACAATGCCCCGCCAGCATGCGCCATATCGGCGATTTCCCGAATTGGCTGAATGACACCGGTTTCATTGTTGGCGTACATCACCGAAATCAGCGACGCTTCCTGACCGTTATCGATCAGCGCAAACAAGGCGGCAAGATCAACCCGCCCTTCCCTGTCGACCGGAATTTCAGTCACCCTGTCATTCGCGCTCAATACAGATACATGTTCAACGGACGAAACCAGCACTGGCTCACGTGCGACCCCGCGAAGCGCCAGATTATTGGCCTCCGTTCCACCGCTGGTGAATATGACCTGAGACGGTTTTGCCCCGACCAGAGCGGCAACCCGGTCCCGTGCGTCTTCCAGTACCCGTTTCGCCAGCCGCCCGAACCGGTGCACAGACGAGGCATTGCCGTTCATCGACAGGGCATCGACAACCGCCTGTACAGATTCAGGCCGTGCAGTGGTTGTTGCATTGTGGTCGAGATAAATGGCGTCAGTCATACTCTGTGTCCGCAGATCACAAGTTATTGATAATAATCGTTTATTGCGCTGCCAGAAACGACAAGTCAGCTTCGGCAAGCTTGGCATCCTGATAGGTACGTCCACTGCTGCCCAAAACCCGTTTTTCCACGATGTCGCCCAACGTGACGGAACTCAGGAACAACTGAATATGATTGGTTAGTTCCTGCCACAAGTCATGAGTCAGACAGCGGCTCTTGTTGGATTTGCAGCCTGTCGGTGAACCAGGCGAACAACGTGTT
>JAJFIJ010000041.1 GCA_021775105.1 Rhodospirillales bacterium
ACATAGCGGTTCAACACCTGAATGACGAACATCGGTGACGCCAGCGCCAGCAGATTGGCAAAAAATGAGGCAAGCAGAAGCTCCGCCGTGATCAGCGGGCGTGCACTCAGCCGTCGAAACATCTCTTTCATGGGCGAATCATCTCAGAGTTGGGGATTCATGGCAACTTTTGAGCGTATTTGTGTTGGGTGAATGAAGGATCACCTAATTCGCTTGATTTGGCGGAACCGGGTTTTTCTGGGCTTTGAACTGGTTTCTAAAAACATCTCGAACCGCATTGAAAAAATCTTCATCGGGTTTTTTTGCAGCCGCAGAGATATGTCCGTCTTGCGGGTCTGATGCCGGGCCGGGCGGGATCTCGATCACCAGCGGTTTGCCAGATTGGGGTGCCCCGGACATTCCGCCCTTTGGTGTTGAACCCATGGGGAGGGAAGGTGGTATCTCTCCGGCGGGAAGGGTAACCGCGGGAACACGAGCAGGCTTTGCCAGCTCTAGAGCGGTCACTTCGGGCGGAATGTTCGGGGCGATAAAATAGGTGTCTTCTTTAAGAAAAATATTCTCGTTCAGCTGACCGATCAGTTCCAGCAGCTTATAGGTTGCAATATGGACGTCATAGGATGCCTTTACGTAGTCGCGGTTGGCTTCGTATATCTGCTTTTTAAAATTGATAATATCGAGGCTGGTTGAAGATTGACCAGCAGTGCCGGAGGTGCCGTGTGCACCGGCCTTTTCTTCCGCTTGTTGAAGCAGGTATTCGCGTATGGCGATCTGCTCCTGGGTAATCTCCATAACCCGGCGATTGGTTTCGATCTTGTGCCAGGCATCCCGGACTTTCTCTTCAATTTCAAGTCGGGTGTCGGCCAGATCATATGCCGTCGAACTGACATCGCTTTCCGCTGCTTTCAGCGTATTGACCGCGGTCATGCCGAGATTGATCGTCCAGCTCAGTTCGACCTTGGCAACCGTGTCGACCTTCAGGTCCGTGGTGCCATCGATGTTATTTTTCCATTTTCGCTCAAGAACGCCATCGACGGTCGGTAAAAATTCCTCGCTCTTGGTCTGCTCAACGCCTTTGCGCGCCTGAACTTCAGCCAATTTTGCCAGTGCTATATCAACATTTGATTTGAGGGCCAGAGAAACCGCTTCGTCAATTGATGCAGGCATATTGTTCAATAACAACGGGGCGGGACGCAGATTGTCGGGCGTTGGTGTAAATCCAAAAAATGTTCTGAATCCGTGAACGAATTCAGCGACCCGAAGCTCATCTTGGGCTTCCTTTTTACGGGCCTTTGTCAACTCGTCCCAGATTTTTACAGAATCCGGACTGTCGTTGGTGCTTAGTGAAAAGCTGTCGCTCACTTCCGAATCAAAACCATCGTTTTCCAGGCTGAATTTGTCGGTGTCGTCGGATTTGGGTGTGAATTCGCTGGGGATTTCAACATTTTCAATGGTGTTTGGTCTGGGGACCGTTTCCGGGGCGCTGTCAGGAGCGCTTTCAATGGCGTACTTGTTGCGCTGGAACTTGATCTTTTCACGAACGGCTTCAACCAGAAGGTGAGAAAATCTCAAAAAAGCGTTGCTTCCCTCCACTCCGACATAAATCCCGGCAGCTTCGCGAATCAGTTTTGCCTGCACCTTGATCAGTTTGAGGCGCGCTTCTTCAAGGTCGAGCCGGGCGGCGGCAATGGAGGCGTTGGCAGTGCCAAAATCCCACAATTTTTGCGTGAGTTTAAGGTCGAGTTCAGAAATCGGCAGACGGGTGTTTGTGTCATGCGGATTCATGATACCCTGATAACCGTATGTCGCTGTGGTATCGAGTTCAGGATACCAGTCACCAAGGGCTTCAAGCGCTTCCTGACGCGCCTTGTCGACATCGGCACGGGCTTTCAGAATACGGTCGTGCTTGTCCAGCGCCTGCTCAATCAACTGATCAAGACTCTGGGCATGCAGAGGGGATGCCGCCAACCAGCCACACAACCCGGCCACAAAAGCACAAGCGGTGAGGAAACTCCTCATCGGTTTTTTAACCACCTAATTTTTTGTCCCTGGGCCACAACTATTCTGGTTATGGGTTCTCCCACTCTTTTTTTGACAGATATCCGGGGGCAGGCCAATGGTTTTTATATCTTTGTGGGGTGAATTCGACGACTACGAATTTGGTCCAGGCCGTGCCTGATCCGATAGCGAAGAGGAATTTCCAGCGTTTTGACGATGCTTGTGAAGTGGTCCTGCCGAAACTTCGACCAGAGCAAATCCCGAGCAAACCAATTGAGTTTGCGACGACGCATTTGCGATAATTATGAAAATCCCGAGCAAACCAATTGAGTTTGCGACGACGTATTTGCGACAATTAAGAAAATTCCCTAGTCGGTTACACGGCGGCGGCGAAGGGTGTCGTTTTGTTCAACGGCGGCGTCCAGTTCACGCAGTTCTTCTTCAACCTGACGGCGCAAATCAATATAGCGGCGTTTTTCGTTTTCCGACAGATCGGCGCCATCGGGGCTGTGTTCAGTTGTCGCTTCACAGACAAAAGCCAGAAGCTCGCCAACGGCAACGGGAACATCGAGCGCTTCGTCCCGGACACCGCGTTCTCCCGTAACGTCAATGCCCTTTTCCTGCATTCGGCTCATTTCGTTGGTCAGAATAGGGGCACCTGCATGTCGTTCCAGCGTCAACGCGACATCAATGGGCATGAAAGTGGTGTGCTCGAAACTCTGGTACTGGGACAGGTTTGTCGGTTTGACGCGACAGAGATCGGCGGCGACCTTCAGGCTTCCGAATGTATCGAGAAGTTTGCGGGTCGCCAGTTTAAGGAGCCGGAACTCCATATCGCTAACCGACATGTTCATTTAATGTTCCCTGATGCAACTTCGAGTGACGTACGATAAGATGCCTGATAGAAATAAAGAGTAGACAGCCTATTGATTTGCGTTGATTCGTGCAAGTGAAGACGTAAATTCAACCAGAATCTTTATTACGTCTATGCATGCCAGAGTTATGGTAATTCCCGAGGTTTTTCGGTAGTTTGATAGAACATGGCCATTGAGAAAGAACAGATCGGCCCGTCGACACGCAGTTACGACACTGGATTTGTCGGTGACTCGATTGTTCTTGAGGGTTCCGGGACTGAAATTTTTGTTCCGGAATGGGTTGCCGGCGGTATTTTTGGACGCTCGGGTAACGACCTGATCATAACAGGTCCGGACGGACAAAAACTGGTTGTCTCCGAGTTTTTTGCGAACGATGTGACGCCAACCCTGATTACCCTGCACGGAGAGGAGATCTCTGCGGCAGAGGTATCTTTGCGTGTGGAAGCGGGCGAGGCTGTTCAGGTTGCCCAGGCGGCGACGGGCCAAATTCCCGGCCTGCCGGCGGGTGTGTTGCCGGAAGGCCTGCTTAACCAATCTGACGACTCTCTGACCCAGCCGGTGACGCCCGGCAGTGCTGCACCTCAACTGACCTCTCTTGAGGCCCTGCTGGTTGCGATTTCCAACGGTGTCGAGATTGACGCCAAAATGCTGGAAGTTTTCCAGCAGTCGGCGGAGGAAGCGATTGGCGAGGGATTGCTGCCCGCAGCGGCGGCGGCGGCCCAGCAGGCCTTTATCGATACACTGATTGCCGGTGTGGCGCGGGGCGAAACGGCGCAGGAAGCCCTGACCGAAGCGAAAGCCGTGTTTCAGGCGGTCGCTGAAGCCAATGCAGAAGTCGCCACGGGCGCGGGCGGACTTATGGAAGCGCTGGCGACAGGGCAGGGCGTTGGACAGGCCATTGATGCGCTCGGCCCGCAGGGCCAGCAGTCGGCGGCAGCTCAGGCGGCATTTATCAATGGATTACAGCAGGCGCTGGCGGAAGGTGTGTTGCCAGGCGATGCGCTGGCCCAGGCCAATCAGGCGGCGCTTGGTGTCACGGAAGCTGCGGCTCCGTTGCCGGGACAGGCGGTGTCACCGGCTGATGCCCTGTTGCAGGCGCTGGCGTCGGGGGAAAATGCTAATCAGGCGCTGGCCGGCGTCGGCGTTACCGGTGATGGCGCCGGTGCGGCGGCCATGGCCAATGCCCTGACCGATGCAATCCAGACCGGGCAACCGGTCGGTGCGGCGCTGGCTGAAGCTAATGCAGCGCAAGACGCGGTTACCCAGGCCGAAGCCCAACAGTCCGATCCCAACGCCGCAGACCCGCTGTTGGCAGCACTGGCAACGGGGCAGAATGTAGGCGCTGTGGTCGGAGACTCCGCGAATTTTCAGGATGCTCTGGTTCAGGCACTGCAAAGCGGACAATCGCCAACCGATGCCCAGCAACAGGCCAGCGACGCGCAGGCCAGTGTTGAGGCGGCCGCCGAAGCGTCCAATGACCCCAGCGCCGCAGATCCGATTTTGGCGGCGTTGGCGTCTGGCCAGGGGGTGGCCGAAGCGGTTGGCGGTTCCGAAGGTTTTGCCGCAGCCCTTAACGCCGCCCTGCAGGGCGGCGGCAGCGTCTCGGAAGCGTCGCAAGCGGCCAGCGAACAGGCGGCTGCCGTTCAGCAGGCGACGGCAGAAGCGGATACCGGCGGCGGCGATCCTGTGCTGGCGGCGCTGGCGTCCGGCGAGAATGTTGTCGCGGCTGCCGGCGAAGCCGCCTCGACCCCTGCCGGGGCCGCAGCCCTGACCGATGCTCTGGCCAGGGGCGCGTCGGGGGCGGCGGCGGTGTGTGTG
>JAJFIJ010000042.1 GCA_021775105.1 Rhodospirillales bacterium
GGGGTACTGATGCGACGGCGTGACAGCAGCCAGCACCGCATGAGGGGCCAGCCTGCGTCCGTCAGCCACCGACAGGCCGCCCTCATCAACGGGGACGTGATTGATCGTTGCACCAGCAGCCATCAGGGTTGAGCGAAGCCCGGCGTATCCCGGGTTTTCAACCCAAACGTCGTCTTCCGGATCAATCAGCGCACGGGCAATCAGGTCGAGTGCCTGCTGCGCACCCGATGTAATGATGATCTGCTTGCCCGTACAGTTAAGCCCCCTCACCGCACCGAGATAGGCAGCGATGGACTCTCTTAGCGGCCCATAACCACCGAGATCTCCGGAAATCAGAAGCTCTCGCGGCGGGTGACGCCAGAACCGGGCAATAATCCGGCTCCAAAGTTGAAACGGAAACTGTTCCAGATCGGGCAAACCCGGGCGAAAGGCCCGCGTCCCATGAGCTGAATGACGCCCCCCGAAATCACTCATGTGTCCTGACAAACGTGAAAGTTTTCCGGCAGGTGTGGTGTGTTGCGAACTCGCTCCGGCAAGATTTCGTGCGGTGAGCAGGTCTTCAGGCAATACCTTTGATACCCTGGTGGCGGACCCCGTCCGGCCTTCGATATATCCTTCCGCATAAAGCCGTTCAAATGCGGCGAGAATGGTGTTTCTGGACACCGCCAGTTCGGCTGCCAGAACCCGCGTTGCAGGCAACCGGGTTCCCGGCGCCAGTCGTCCGCTCAGAATGGCCTCCCTGACCTGATCAAATATCTGAATTTGAAGTGATCCGACCCCTTTGCGATCAAGGGCGATGGACAACATGGGGGATCGGGCGGCACGAGTGGGCACGATAAATTTCCTGAAAAATTGGTACTATATAAAATATCATATCGGCTCTTTTTATAAAGCCGCTTTGTAATTAGGTTGTCGCCAGACATCATTCATCAAGGATAACTGTCATGCCTACGGAACTTCCCAGCGTCTGCCCGATGGACTGCCCAGACACCTGTAGTCTGTTGGTCACGGTCGACAATGATCAAGTCATCAAGGTGCGTGGATCACACGCCAACCCCCTGACGGATGGCGTAATCTGCAACAAGATTTCACGCGGCTACCCGGAATTCGTCCATGGACCGAACCGTCTGACCACGCCCCTGAAACGGACGGGCGCAAAGGGTGACGGCAAGTTCGAGTCGATTTCATGGGATGAAGCGCTTGATACCGTGGTTGAAAAATTCAATACCGTCATCAAAAACTATGGACCGGAAGCCGTTCTGCCCTTCAACTATGCAGGTCCGCATGGGAAAATATCAGGATCATCCATGGATGCCCGTCTGTTCAACAAGATGGGTGCCAGCGGACTTGATCGCGGGCCACTCTGCGGCGGTGTACGCGGCCTTGCCTATTCCAGTTTGTATGGTGGCATGCCCGGCACCCCGCTTGAACAGGCACGGGATTCGAAACTGATTGTCGTCTGGGGCAATAATGTCACTGTCTCAAATTTGCATTTTGCATCGATTATCAAGAATGCCCGAAAGAACGGCGCGAAACTGATCGTCATTGACCCGAAACGGATCAAGATCGCCGAACAGGCTGATTTGCACCTTGCCATCATCCCCGGCACCGATGTTGTTCTGGCGATGGCGATAGCCGCTGAACTGGAACGCATAGGCGGTATTGATCTGGCATTCTGCGAACGCTGGGTCCATGGTTTTGAAGACTACATGGCGCGCGCCCGGGAAGTATCAATCGAGCAGGCCGCCGCAACCTGTGGTCTGGCGGTCGACGACATCCGCGCTTTTGCCAACATGTACCGCGATATTTCACCCGCCATCATGTCGGTTGCCAACGGTATGGAACGCAGCCGCAATGGCGGCAGTTCAATCCGTGCCGCTGCCGTTTTACCAGCCTTGACCGGGAAATTCGGTGTCAGGGGCGGCGGACTGATCATGAAAGCGGGCAATGCCTTCCCTAGCACCGGCGACCGCCTGCAAAGGACCGATCTTGTTCCAGAAGGCACACGGGTTCTGAATATCATTGATGTCGCCAAACATGTCCTCGACGATAGCCTTGACCCACCGCTGAAGGCGCTGTTCATCTATAATCACAACCCGGTTTCAGTACACCCCGACCAGAACCGCATGCGACGCGCATTGTCGCGCGAAGATGTGTTCATTGTCGGTTGCGATGTGGCAATGACCGACAGTATGGCCTATGCCGATATCATCCTGCCGGCATCAACCCATTTTGAATTTTCCGATATTTATGGCGCCTATGGTCAGCAATACCTGCAACGGGCAGAACCGGTTATCCCGCCCGTTGGAAACAGCCTGCCCAATACGGAAATCTTCAGAAGGCTGGCGGCAAAATTTGGGTACAACGACCCGATCTTTCTGGCCGATGACGCCGAGCTGATAGACGACGCAATAGATGGCAACGATCCACGACTGCAAGGCATCCGCCCAAGCCAGTTGCCGCTTGATCAGGCGCTATATATGGAATTTGACGGTGAAGACGCCCTGCCCTTCGTCAATGTCTTCCCAACAACGCCAACGGCCAGGGTTGAAATCCTGTCTGATGATCTGGAGCGGAAATACGGCGAAGGCCTGCCGGAATACAAGGGACTCAGTTCAGATTTTCCGCTGTTTCTGATCAGCCCGTCCTCGGACAAGCGCATTAACGCGACATTCGGCGGCCTTGCCATGAGTGATGGCCTGCAGGAACTTGAAATGCACCCGGACGACACGGCAGCGCGGGGTCTGGAAGATGGTATGACCGTCAGGGTCTGGAATGATCTTGGAGAAGTTCATTTGAAGCTGGAGATCACCGATGCTGTGCGAGCGGGAAGCCTGTATTCGCCAAAGGGTGCCTGGTTCAGAACCAGCGATACGGGCCAGACGGTATCTGCGCTGATACCCGGAACCAAAGCCGATATCTGCGAGGGTGCGTGTTATAACGATACCCGCGTTGAAGTCGCAGCACTGGTCAGTTAATGCCGCCCAGGTCGATGATCAAAAATTACCGTTTTTGAAATCTTCTATGGCTTGATGAATTTCCTGTTTGGTATTCATCACAAACGGCCCATAGCGGGCAATCGGTTCACCAAAGGGCCGTCCGGCAACCAGAATCAGCCGACCACCTTTTGAGCTGGACACACGAACCCCGTCACCCACACCCAGGACGGCCAGTTCGTGTGTCGAAATGGATTTCCCAGCGACCTCCGCCTGCCCGTCGAATACATATAAGAACGCCGTATGGCCTTCGGGAATATCCTGTTCGTGCACCCCTTCTTTGCCTAGCGCGATATCCAGATAGGTCGGATCAATAGCAATTCCGTTGACCGGTCCCTCAACGCCATTTACGGATCCGGCAATAATCCGGATATCGACACCGCCTTCGGTGCTGACCAATGGCACATCTGCGGGATCGATATCCTGGTAACGGGGATCACACATTTTCTCTGCTGCCGGCAAATTGACCCAGAGCTGGAATCCACTCATCTCGCCTTCACGCTGCTCTGGCATTTCCGAATGAATAATGCCGCGACCGGCAGTCATCCACTGAACGCCACCCGGCCCCAGCAACCCTTCTGCCCCCGTATTGTCACGATGGCGCATCAGACCCTTGATCATATAGGTGACAGTTTCGAACCCTCGATGCGGATGATCGGGAAAACCAGCTATATAGTCGTCCGGATTTTCGGTGCCGAAATTATCAAGCAGCAAAAACGGATCGAGTTCCGATAGCACTTGTGAGCCGATTGACCGCCTGAGAGTGACACCCGCCCCATCCGAGGTTAGTCGCGAGACAAGAGTTTGTGTTACTGCGCGTGGGTTATCCATAGAGTATTGTATCCGACTTGCCGGGTCATATGTAATCTTGCCTTATTAGTTAGTGCGCCAGCTGTAAAAAGTAAGCCCTGTAAATCGGGTATCTCAACTGTAGGCATGCAATCCGACAACGCCGACGCCAATCAACCCCAAGAAAAACAGGCGCGCGATGGTCACCGGCTCTCCCAAAAAAGCAATCCCAAGGACCGCCAATATGGCAATGCCCACACCAGACCAGATCGCATAGGCAATGCTCATGTCGATGGTTTTCATGGACAGATTGATAAACGCCAGCGCGATCGCAAAAAACAGGACAAACAGGACCGATGGCACGATTTGGGTGAATCCATGAGACAGCTTCATACAAAAGGTGCCTGCGACCTCCATCACGATGCCCATCGCCAGATATGTCCATCCGCTCATTTTACCCTCCATTGATTTACCGGCTGATAGCATAGACCGGTTCATCGAGGACGTCCCATCGCGGCTCAATACCCAGTCCCGGACGATCAGCCACCTTCATGTACCCGTGGTCGATTTCCGGAGCACCAACGGCGATGCTGCCATCCATATAGTGGTTCAGATCAGCAGTGTTCAGCAAAGCATGCGGCGGCGTACTGGCCGCCAGATGAGATAACGCCGAGGTAACGATATCGCTGCCCCAGGTATCTTCCACCGTCATGGCGATACCGGATGACGCACACAGGTCGCGGATCTGCCGTGCTTTTGTCAATCCACCAACTTTGCTGATCTTGATACAAACCACATCCATTGCCTGTTTTTCCAGAGCCGTCAGAAGCGTCTGCAAGCCATCGATACTTTCATCCAGCTTGAACGGGTGAGGCGATTGTTTTCGAACCGTCAGACAACTTTCCAGCGTTTCGCATGGCTGTTCGATATAGACCGAGACATCCTGCAGAGCCTGAACCAGTCTCATCGCCTCATGCTGACTCCACCCCTGATTGGCGTCGGCGATGAATATCTCACCGGGCTCACGGGTCGCGCAAACGGTCCGTATGCGGGCAATATCAGCTTCCACATCACCGTCGCATTTTATCTGAAACTGTCGATAACCTTTGGCACGGTATAGATTTGCAGCATCAGCCATATCATTGGGCGACACACTGGAAAGTGAATAATACAAAGGCAGTCTTTGCTGGTGGCTTCCACCGAGCAAGACATGCAGGGGCTGCCCGGTTATCTGACCAAATATATCCCAGCACGCCACATCAATTGGCGACTTTACGTAATTGTGCCCTTTCAGGCAGCCATCCATAAGATGGTTGATGCAATTGAGTTCAGCCGGGTTTTGTCCCAGCAGATAAGGGGCCAGTTCCGCCAGGCCCGGCACGACACCGTTGGAATAAGCTGGCAAATAGTTGGAACCAAGCGGGCAGACTTCTCCGTGACCTGCGATTCCGGTATCTGTCTCAATTCGCACCACCGTGCTGACAGCGCTTTGGATGACCTTGTTCATTGCCATGCGGTATTCACCGCCAACAACGGGCAAGGTCACCTGATAGGCCGATATGCGGTTAATCCGGGGTGCTGAACTAGTCATGAAACCCCCGTTCACAGATACAAGATCAGTTTCGATAGGATGGGTCTTGTTGATCGAGCAGACGCAGCAGGGCTGGCCATTCGTATTTGCCCGGCGGAAAATCCTTGTACTGTCGGCGCGACAACTCCCAGATATTCTGCGGCCCTTTATCGAGTTCAAGCCCCGTGCCATATGCCTGTAGCATCACCTTGCAGGCACGAATGAGATAATGCATGTTCATGAAGGCTTCGCCCGCAGTTTCCCCGACCGTCAGGAATCCGTGGTTGCGCATGATCAAACATGACTTGCCACGGATATTTTCTGCCAGATGATCGCGTTCTTCCAGTGTCAATGATAACCCCTCCCAGTCGTGATACCCAATATCGCCGTAAAGCATCGAGGTATCCTGTACCAGATAATCAAGGCCATCCTTGAGCGCCGTGACAGCAAGGCCTTCAGGAGCATGGGCGTGAAAAACAACTTTCATTTCCGGATGCGCCAGGTGGATTGCACTGTGAATTACAAACCCCGCCGTATTGACGTCTTCCGGGCCGAACAGAACATTGCCATGTTCATCAACTTTTATCAGATTGGACGCGGTAACTTCATTGTAGAGCAATCCGAACTTGTTGAGCAGGAACTGGTGATCGGTACCGGGCACACGCATCGTGATATGATTCCAGATCAGATCATCGTAACCGAATAGCGCCGCCAGCCGGTAGAGGGCTGCAAGATCAATACGGGCCTGCCATTCTTGCGGCGAAATCTGATGTGATCCAGCCACACTTTTGAAATCTCCAGCGTTCAGTTCCCTGTTCATTTTACCTCTCCCGTATCATATCACTTCGATTAATCTGCTATTTGCGGTGGTCTCGCCCGTAAATAGGTTTTATTGGCTTCTTCCAGAAGACGAACTGCCATCAGATGGTTTTGTTCACCGCCGAAGGCTCCTGTCGCCCGAGCATAGATATCTTCGACCTGTTTGCACATTGGCAAGTCTGCCCCGACCGAGTTCGCCAGTTCCAGTGTCAGACGCATGTCCTTGTGCGCCAGTGCTAATGTAAAACCGGGATCATAATCGCCACGCAGAATTGGGGGGCCGTAGCGATCCGCAACATAACTGCGCCCGGTACTGTTCTGGATAATACCCAGCATGATTTCGACATCAACGCCACCTTTGACACCCAGCATCAGGGCTTCCGACAGCGCCACCGAATGCAAATAGCACAGCACGACCTGGGCAATCTTGGCGACATATCCGGCACCATGATCGCCAAGATAACTGACTTCACCGCCAATCATCTTCAAGACCGGCAAACATTGGTCAAATATTACTTTATCACCGCCAACCATGATGCTGAGTGTCCCGTCAGCGGCCCCTTCCGTCCCGCCTGATACAGGCGCATCAAGTATTTGGACCCCGACCTCTTCCGCCGCTGCGCGTACACGTCGTTCGACCTCAAGGTTATTCGTCGACAGTTCGATCCAGATAGCACCGTCTCTCGCGTTGGCGAGAATACCGTCAGCCCCCATTGCCAGACTTTCGATCTGCTGTGGTCCCGGAAGTGAGGTCATGACAATATCGGCATCCTGAACGGCTTCGGACGGCGTATTCGCCCAGTCTGCACCGAGCCCGATCAGCGCCTTGGCCTTGCTTCGGTCGATATCACAAACGATCAGATTAGACCCCGCATGTGCCAGATTGGCGGCGATGGGACCGCCCATATTCCCGAGACCGATGAAGGCAATCCGCATAACCCGGCCCTAATCCGAAAGCGTATCGGGCCGACAGGCCTGACGCTCATAGTGGATGGGGAGCGCGCGGCCGTAGACCTGTTTGGAGTGTTCCGGGCGGTTCACATACATCGGATCTTTCGAATAGCACGGCAGGGCAATGATGCGTTTCCTTGCCCCCGTCACTTCGGTCACCCGATGCAGGGAAAAACGCCCCTTGAACAGTTGCAGGTCGCCGGGCCTCAAATCCAGTGTCCGGACACGTTGGCGATTACCTTTAAGCACGTCACCAACCTCACCAAATTTCTCGTCACCCGGATTTCTGAGATCAGGGACATATTCAAAGGTTCCCCCCTCTTCCGCCGCCTGTACCAGAATACTGACGGTGAATTCGTTGCCGTCAAAATGCCAGGGGAAGCAGGAGCCGTCTTCCATAATACCATAGGGGTTTCGCCCCAATGGATCGGCCCAGCAATAGAGCGGAGCGACGCCTAGGCAAGCACTGACGAATTGGGTCAGACCGTCCCAGTCATAAACGGCGCGGAGATCGGAAGTATCTTCCAGAATATCTGAATCGATGAAACCGCTGTAGCGGTCGCCAAATATCCGACGCGGGTGAGTTGCGGGAAGAGACGAGTCGTCTCCTGAAAAATACGGATTGTGACTTTCCCGTGTCCAATGGGTCTTGTCCATCAGCCGCCCGGCCTCCGACAGCATTCTGGCCAGGGAGTCAGGGCGGATGAATTCAGGGATAACCGCACACCCAACATCGTCGAGTTCTCCGCGCAACCGATTTACCAGCCTTCTGGTATCCGGGTGGTCCGGCTGATCGATGGGGTATCGGTCGAGGTCAATGATATGCTTTGGGGGGTGGTTAGAAGTGTAACCGGTCGTGCCATTATGGCCGGGCAATATCTGGTTCATGTCCGCCTCCAGAAACAAGGGATAGCGCATATTCAGTCAAATTCCTTTGACAAATCAAACGAATATAATTAATGATTAATATCGAATTTCTCGATTTAAGGTATCAATCTTGAACATCGAACACATGCGCGCTTTCCTAGAGGTTTCGGCGACTGGAAGCTTCCAGTTGGCTGCCGACAAACTGCACGTTACCCAGTCGACCATCAGCGCGCGCATCAAGGCGCTGGAAAATCGATTGAATCGTCCTCTCTTCATTCGCCGCCGCAAAGGCGCGGAACTGACCGCTGCCGGGCATCATTTTCATCGCCACGCCCTAACCGCCGTGCGTGCCTGGGAAAGGGCCCGTCAGGAGATCGCCTTGCCAGATGACCTGAAGGCTATCGTCAATCTGGGAATTCAGCTGAATCACTGGGATCGCATTGCTGAACCCTGGTTGTCGTGGATGCAAACCCACGCACCGGATGTAGCCACCCACGTCGTCTCGGAATATTCCGAACCCTTAATGCATCGCTTACGAGATGGCCTGCTTGATCTGGCGATCCTGTATGATCCGCAACAACGACCGGAACTGGTGATTGAACCCTTTCTGACTGAGAACCTGATCCTGATCTCATCCACTCCCCGCGACATCAAAACCGGTCGGGTTTCCGGTTATATATTTGTTGATTGGGGTGATTCCTTCAGGGCACAGCACAGCCTGGCCTTTCCCGAAGCGCCCGCACCAAAGCTATCCGTGGGGCTCGGCGCTGTAGGCCTTGAACATATTCTGAAAGCTGAGGGTTCAGGGTACTTCCTTGAAGAAACCGTCGCCCCGTTGATTGCTGAAGGGCGTATCCACCGGGTCAGCGGAGCCCCCAAATTCAAGCGTCCGACTTATCTCGTTTATCAGGAAACCCCGATCGACATCAATTTGATCAATACTGCGATAAATGGGTTAAAATCAGTCGCAGACGAGTCTAATACGCACCAGAACTGAGGACAGCATGAAAATAACCAAGTTGACCACTATTCCAGTCAATGTTCCGCTGGAGAAACCCATCGCAACCGCCATACATGATATTCGTTCAGTCGGCTGCGTTCTGGTTTCACTTGAAACAGATGAGGGTATCTCTGGTGAAAGTTATATTTTCACAATCAATGCTGCCCGCCTGAAAGCCTTCGATGAAATGATCCAGAGCTTCGCCCCTCTGATTGAGGGCCGCAACCCGCATTATGTCGAAGCGGTCTGGCAGGACATCTGGTCCGCAATCAACCCCATTGGACACAAGGGCGTAACAATCTCGGCGCTATCAGCTCTTGATATCGCCTGTTGGGATCTGGTTGGCAAAGCGGCTGACAAACCTCTCCATCATCTGTTCGGCGCATGCCGTGACCACGTCAAGACCTACGCCAGCGGCGGATTATGGCTCTCCTACAGTATTGAGGAACTTGAGCACGAAGCACAAAGCTTTATCGATCAGGGATTTCGGGCGATGAAAATCCGCGTTGGCAACATCAAAGCCGACATGGATGTCGAACGGGTAGCCGCTGTACGCAAAGTTGTCGGCCCTGACATCGAATTGATGGTCGACGCCAACCAGGCCTTCACTGCCAAGCAGGCCATACGGCTTGGTCGCAAACTGGAAGAGTTCGGTCTGGTCTGGTTTGAAGAACCGGTTCCCGCCTACGACCTGACCGGGCATGCCGACGTCCGCGCAGCCCTTGATACACCGGTTGCCAGCGGTGAAACCGAATACACCCGCTATGGCATGAAAGCCATGATCGAAGCGCGCGCCTGCGATGTCCTGATGCCTGACCTCCAGCGTATTGGCGGGTTTAGCGAATTTCACAAATCTGCTGCACTGGCGGCGGCCTATGATATACCTGTTTCAACACATATCTTTACCGAACACAGTTTGTCTCTCGCGGGTTCAACAACAAACTGCATTTCCGTTGAACACATGCCCTGGTTCGCCCCGCTATTTGCCGAACCGCTAAAGGTCCACGATGGCATGCTGGAAATACCCAACCGTGCAGGATCCGGTTTCACCTTCAGCCCGGACGCCATAAAACAGTATCGCATCGCCTGACAAACGATTTCGTCACTTTGAACCATGCGCCTGATGACATAATTTCAAAGCTGTATCATGATGCTGTACCTAAACGACACGACCGGACTCAGATGAATTATGGTTAAAAACTTCGAAGATACCCTGAAAGACAAATCGGGTGCTGAACTCGCGGAAATGAAACAGCATCTGAACAACTATGTTCCTTACAAACAGCGCATGATTCTGGATGAGATTGAAGATCGCGAAAGGCAATCCAGACAGCAGGCGGCGATCAGGGAGGAAGCCCGGAAAGTGACGCTGGAAACCCTTGAGCACTGGTTCAGGGCTGCGTTCGATAACTCCGATGACAGCGACCAGAAAAGCAATGAAGATATTATTGCTGAAGCGCTTGAGCCGCTGGTCAGCGCGGGAAAGCTGGCATTCCCGAGAGGCGGTTATCTGGTGACGAACCGCAAATCCGGGATAATGGTGACGAAACCGGCGGGGAAAAAATCACCCGCCAAACCGAAATCTCCGGCAAAGAAAAATTAGCCCGACCTGATTGCCAATTCCCGAATATTTTGAATCGTTTATGAGTAAATCTTGAGGTTTTTGATCAACTCGCGCGCCGCTGATGCCGGATCGAGACTTCGTTTTCTGGCTTGATCTATCAGGGCTTGCAGGTTTTGATCCCGGCCACTTTCCAGAGAATCCCGTACCATATCTTCGGCTGATTTCAGGATTCGTGTTTCGGCGATCTTGCGTTGGCGATGGGGCCATTCACCGGATTGATCAAGATGTCCGCGATGGCTAAGGATGGATGAGGCCAGTGCTTCGATACCTTCGCCTGTTTCGGCACTTGTGCCAATCACCGGCACTTGCCAACCGAACCGTTCCCGCCCCTGTAAACCAAGGTGCAGCATTGACCGCAGATCAGATATGGTTTCCCCGGCATCCGCACGATCACATTTTGAAACCGCATGAATATCGGCAATTTCAAGCACCCCAGCCTTGATTGCCTGCACGCCGTCACCAAGCCCCGGCGCGGAAACAACGATGACGCTGTGAGCAGACCCGGCGATATCAACCTCATCCTGACCAACGCCGACTGTTTCAATCAGCACAAGATCATACCCCGCGGCATCCAGGACATCGACAGTATCCAGACATGCTCGCGCCAATCCTCCCAACGCACCCCGTGTGGCCAGTGAGCGGATGAAAACGCCATCATCTGTGGTCAGGTCACCCATGCGAACCCGGTCACCAAGGATGGCGCCGCCGGAAAATGGGCTGGAAGGATCAACGGCGACAATCCCCACCCGCTTGCCAAGTTTCCTAAATTCCTGGGTAAGGGCACGCACCATTGTTGACTTGCCGCTGCCCGGCACACCGGTAAGGCCGATGACATGCGCCTTGCCAGCATGATGGTATACGTCCGCACATGCCCGACGGCCCTGAGGAAGTTTTGATTCCGCCAACGACATCATCCGCGCGATAGCACGGGGATTTCCATCAAGAACCCCTGCCAGCAAATCTTCAGGTTTCTGCATCTTGCTCATTCAGGTGCCTTTTCAACGGATCGCAAATCATAACCGTTTGCCACATATTCTGCACCAAGATCACGATAGGACGGCCAGATATAATCAAGCATGTCCTGATCACGATCTCCAATTTCACGTAGCCGACGAGCGGGCGTACCGGCCCATACTTCTCCGGCCCCCACACGCTTGCCCGGTGTGACAAGCGATCCGGCCGCGACCAGAGCGCCTTTTCCCACGATGGCCCCGTCCATGACAGTGGCCCGCATACCGACCATGCAGCCGTCCTCCAGAACACAGGCATGGATCAGGGCCAGATGACCGATAGTCACATTGTTGTGGATGTATGTGCCGTAAGTTCGACGATCCACGTGGACGATGGTGCCATCCTGAATATTGACGTTCGCACCAATGCGGATTTCGTTCATGTCACCACGGACAACACAGTGATACCAAATGCTGCTGCCTGTGCCGATCTCCACATCACCGATAATTGTCGCCGTATGAGCGACAAACGCGCTGTCGGAAACACGAGGGGATTTCCCTCTGAAAGTAAGAATATTACCGACCAAAACAGGAGTCCCCGTCAGTGGAAAACCACTTGATTGCGTCCATTGCTCTTGGCTTCGTACAGTGCTTTGTCGGCGCGGGAAAGGGCTTTTTCGGCGGTATCATTTTCATCAAGAAGGTGTGTACCGCCGATACTTGTTGTGAAGCGGACGATCTCATCAGTATCCGACCTGACTTCGATCGCCTCGACCGCTGCACGTATACGTTCGGCCAGAACACCTGATCCGGGCAGGGAGGTTTCCGGCAAAGCCACGACAAATTCTTCCCCGCCGTAACGGGCTACAACATCTGCTTCACGAACCGCCCCTTCGACGACCCGGGCAAACTCCTGCAACGCACGGTCCCCGCTGGCGTGACCATAGGTGTCATTGACGATCTTAAAATGGTCAATATCAACCATAAGAAATCCCATCTTCTGGCTGTAACGCCTCGTACGGCGCGCTTCTTTTTCCGCGAGTTCCAGAAAATGACGACGATTAAACAGTCCCGTCAGCCCGTCCACCATCGCAAGATGGTGAAGCTTGTCTTCGAGGAGTTTTCGTTCAGTGATATCGGTCGACATACCGAGCAAGGCATAATTCTCATTGTTCTCATCAAAAAGCGGCACTTTGACAGACCAGAAATAGCGTTCTTCATCACTGCCTACGTGTTCAACCCGTTCGACAGCGGTAACCGTTTTACCGTTTTCGAAAACCGCACGGTTATTTTCCATCAGAACATGCGCAATGTCGGGAGTGAACAAATCCTCGACAGATCTGCCAACGATTTCATCTGGCGTTTTGCCAAGAGCTTCACAAACTTCGCGATTGGCATAACGGTAGCGGAAATCAGATCCGACAATATAGACTCTGGCCCCCATGTTTTCGAGAATCGTGTTCATCTGCG
>JAJFIJ010000043.1 GCA_021775105.1 Rhodospirillales bacterium
TTGTGATAATGCGGATCAATGGATGATGGTTCAGCCTTCAGGCCAACCACCAGTTCCTTGGCAAAGGCGGCGCTCATAGGCAGCGATACAGCAGCCGCGACCGCAATCGCCATAAACGATTTGCGTAGGTACATAATTTAATCTCCCTGTCAAAAAATACAAAGCCGATCCGGTCTGAAATGCCGAACTCGAGCCCCCGGGCGTGATCCTGACATTTAGGCCCATTCGGTTCAAGTGGTTACACCCCGTTCAATGCGTTTTGGTGGATTTCAAAAAATTTGATGATCTCTGGATCAATTAGACATCCTCAGCTAAGTCTTAGTCACCCCTACCAAAGGAAAGCAACATGACCTCCATTACACCTAACGAATATCCAGTCGAACTGGAACCCGTTGACATCACCCCTTACAAGGCGGGCAACACGGCCATCGACTACGTCACCACCTTTGACAGTGGCGAACCCGGCCCGCATGTGGTGATAACAGCGGTGGTTCACGGCAACGAACTGTGTGGGGCGATTACACTTGATTACCTGTTCCAGAACGATGTCCGCCCGATGGTCGGCAAGCTGTCTCTCGCTTTCGCCAACCATCAGGCCTATCACAGCTTCGACGCAAACGACCCTCTGTCGTCGCGCTTCGTCGATGAAGATTTCAACCGCACATGGGGACTGGATGTGCTTGATGGGGATCGCGATACAGTCGAAACCCGACGCGCACGTGAATTGCGCCCGCTGATCGATCAGGCCGACTTTTTACTCGATATCCATTCCATGCAGCACAAGACTCCAGCCCTGATGATCTGTGGTCCGCTTGCCAAGGGTCAGCAATTTGCCAAGGACCTCGGCACGCCGGAGTATATCGTCAGCGACGCCGGTCACGCTGCAGGCAAGCGAATGCGCGATTACGGTCAGTTTGGCGACCCCGACAGCCCGGCAAATTCATTGCTGCTCGAAGCCGGTCAACACTGGGAAGAAAACAGCGCACTGGTCTCGGTCGACACCGCGCTCCGGTATCTGAAATTGCTGGGGACAATTGATCTGGAATTCGGTCAGGACGATCATCTTGAATTGCCGGACGACCAGAAACTGGTTGAGGTTTCCGGTCCTGTCACCATCAAGAACGATGTCTTCCGCTTTGCCGAACCCTACAAGGGGTTCGAAAGCATCGAGAAGGCCGGAACCGTCCTTGGCTGGGATGGCGACGAAGAAATTCTGACCCCTTATGATGATTGCGTTCTGATCATGCCATCCAGACGCCTCACCAAAGGCCAGTCCGCCGTAAGGCTCGGCCGTATCGTCAACTGAAGCCCGTAGGAGAATATCTTGCCCGACGTCATTCTGCATCATTATCCGCAATCCCCGGTTTCCGAAAAAGTCCGGGTCGTCCTCGGCATGAAGGGGCTGGACTGGTTTTCGGTGATCATTCCCCGCCTGCCACCAAAACCGAACCTGATGCCGCTGACCGGCGGATACCGACTGACACCGGTGATGCAGATCGGCGCCGATGTTTATTGTGATACCCAATGTATTATCCGCGAACTGGAGCGCCGGTTCCCGGAACCGACGCTGTTTCCGGGTGGCGCGCACGGCATGGCCTGGGGTGTCGGACAATGGACGGATGGGCCATTGTTCAAGGATGTCATCGCCGTGGCGCTGGTCGAAATGGCCCCCAACATGCCAGCCGAATTCATGGCCGACCGGGGCCCGCTCTATTTCGGCCCGGACTTCGACCTTGATGACCTGAAAATGCATCGCGACGAAAGTCTGGCCGCCGTCCGTACCCAGTTCGGTTGGATGAATGACCGCCTGTCGACGCGTGATTTCATGCTCGGTGCCGACCCCGGTTTGCCCGACGCTCTCGCCTACTATCTGGTCTGGTTTCTGGTCGACCGCATGGCCGACAGTGATGGATTTATGTCGCAATTCGCCAACCTCGTGGCCTGGGCGGATCGCGTGAAGGCCATCGGTCACGGCAACCCGTCAGACTTGAGCGATACTGATGCCCTCGACATCGCCCGTGATGCCGAACCGCAAACCGAGACACGGGCCGACCCCGGAGACCCATTAGGCTTGAAACCCGGCGACCGGGTCAATGTCGCACCGAAAAATGGCAGCCCCGAAGTCGCTGGGGAAATTATCGCCCTGTCCGCCGATGAAATCGCACTCGGCCGCATTGATTCGGACGTCGGCAACCTCTGTGTGCATTTTCCAAGAATGGGGTATCGGGTAACGCCAGCTTAACCGGTAAGTTCAACCCGGATTTAACCCGCCCCGGTAATTTGCCCGGAAATATGATCTCCAGGTACCGTTGGATAAGGTCTATCTCTTCCATCAAAACGGACATATGTTGAAATAAGACGACATGCAGGGTTGCTCATAATTGCTGTAGAATTGTTTATATCAATTGGGTGGACTTGAGATTGACCAAACCAAAACCGAAACTGGCTGGAACGATACAAGACTACGCCGATGTCGCTTCCGACTGGTTTTGGGAAATGGGTCCGGATTTACGTTTCACCTATTTCTCCGAGCGGATCGAAGAATTGATTGGAATCCCCGTTGCCTTCCACATAGGGAAAACCCGGGAAGAACTTGCGGGTGGAAAAGTCGCTACCGAGAAATGGCAACAACATCTTCAGGACCTCAGGGATCACAAACCATTCCGTGATTTCCGTTATGATCGCGTCGGGCCAGACGGACAAACTCATTATCTGTCGTCGAGCGGAAAACCGATTTTCGATGAAAACGGTGAATTTCAGGGATACATTGGCACCGGCTCCGACCTTTCGGGACAGATTGAAGCGGAAGAACGGGTACATCTTGCGAACGAACGTCTGGCGGCTGCAATCGAAGCGCTATCCGAACCATTTGTTTTGTGGGATGCCGATGACCGCCTTGTTGTCTGCAATCAGAGCTTTCGCGACATTAATACGGCAATCCAGGAAAAACTGGTGTCGGGACTCGTTTACGAGGATTACGCCGAGACGATGCTGGAACATAACCTTGTTCCCGAAGCAGTTGACCGTGAAGAAAAGTGGTTAACCAAACGCCTTGAACAACACCGTAATCCAGGCGGCCCGTTTGAACAGCTACGTCCAGATGGGACCTGGTTCATGGTCTACGAACAACGGTTACCTGACGGTAGCATGGTGACGTTTTCCGCCGATATCACTGGACTTAAGAATGCCGAAGCCAAGCTCTTGGAAAGTCAGGACCGTATACGGGATTTCGCGACTTCCGCCGCCGACTGGTTCTGGGAACAGGATGCTGATCTCAAATTCACCAGCGTTTCCGAAGAGAATATATCGATTACCGGGTTAAGGCGGGAAGATCACTACGGAAAAACCCGGCGGGAAACGGGACTGCTGGATGTAAGTGAAGAAGATTTGTATGCACACGAGCAGCAACTGCTGGCCAGGGAACCGTTTTCCGGTTTTCGGTTTTCCCGAATTCGACCGGACGGTAGCAAGGTTTTCATCAGCGTCAGCGGTCGACCGATCTATGACAAGGACGGAAATTTTGCCGGATACCGTGGAGCTGGACGAGATATTACCGAAATTGTCGAAGCAGAAAAGATTATCAAACAGGAGCGAGACCGCGCAGAGGCAGGCAGTCGTGCCAAATCCGATTTTCTCGCCAATATGAGCCACGAACTCCGGACTCCTCTGAACTCCATCATCGGTTACTCGCAGATGATCGGGGACGAAGTCATGGGAAAACTCAACAATCCCAAGTACATCGAATACTCGAAGGACATCAATTCTTCCGGCCAGCATTTACTGATGCTCATCAATGATATCCTCGACATCTCGAAAGTCGAAGCCGGGGAGATTGATATCAAGGAAACGGAGATTGATATTCAGGAAGCTATGGACGCAGTGTTGGTGCTTGTAAGAATACGCAGCGAGTCGAAAAACCAAAGATTGACTGTCAATGTTCCATCAGACCTCCCGCAGCTTCACGCCGATAACCGCATGGTTCAGCAAATTATGACCAACCTGATATCGAACGCGATCAAATTTACGCCGGAAGGCGGGAATATAATGATAGGGGCAGAGCTAGATACCGAGGGGAATATTGTGCTGTGTGTAGATGATTCAGGGATTGGTATCGCGACCACGAATATTGACAGGGCACTTGAACCCTTTGGACAGATCAGGGAGGCGGCAGAGTTAGCCCACGAAGGGACCGGCCTTGGATTGTCGTTATCGAAGAAACTGACGGAACTGCACGGCGGCACATTGTCAATTGAGAGTGAAGTCGGCGCCGGAACCCGGGTGAGTGTTAGATTCCCGTCTGATCGAACCGTAAATATCTAGACCCGGTTCCGAAAATGTCGGCTTTGGCCAATCTTAACATTCCGAAGTGACGATGGGCTTCACGTCTGGTCGAGATTTATCCCTTAACCTTGGCCTTCGCCTTGACCCAGGCATCGCGAAGCGTTGCCGTGCGGTTGAACACCGGCGCGTCCGGGGTAGAGTCGGGATCGGCACAGAAATAACCCAGGCGTTCGAACTGGACAGCCGGTGCCCCCGCTGCCGTTTCGGCCAAGGCCGGTTCCAGTTTACAATTGGTGAGAACCTTCAGCGACTCCGGGTTCAGATCATCCAGAAAATTATCGCTGGTTGATCCCGGCGCTTCTTCCCTGAACAGATGATCATAAAGCCGCACTTCGGCATCGACCGCGTGGTCGGCCGATACCCAGTGCATGGTCGCCTTGACCTTGCGGCCGTCAGGTGCGTTACCGCCTCTGGTTTCCGGATCGTAGGTACAGCGCAGCTCAACAACTTCACCCGTATCATCTTTGACAAAATCCGTGCAGGTGACGAAATAGGCATACCGCAAACGAACCTCGCGACCGGGGCCGAGACGGAAAAACTTCTTCGGCGGATCTTCCATGAAATCGTCGCGCTCGATATAGAGCTCGCGGGAAAACGGAATTTTTCGCACACCCGCGCCTTCGTCTTCCGGGTTGTTGATGGCGTCGAGTTCTTCTGTCTGCCCTTCCGGGTAATTTTCAATGACGACTTTAAGCGGGCGCAGAACGGCCATGCGGCGTTCGGCCTTTTTGTTAAGGAAGTCGCGAATGCAGCTTTCCAGATAGGCGTATTCGATAACACCGTCTGATTTGGTGACGCCGATGCGCCCGGCGAAGTCGCGAATGGCTTCCGGCGGGATTCCGCGCCGACGCATCCCCGACAACGTCGGCATGCGCGGATCATTCCAGCCGCTGACATGGCCATCGGTGACCAGCTGCATCAGTTTGCGTTTCGACAACACCGTATAGGTCATGTTGAGACGGGCGAACTCGTACTGATGCGGTGTCGATGGCACCGGCAGGTTTTCGATGAACCAGTCATAGAGCGGGCGATGGTCTTCAAATTCCAGTGTGCAGATGGAATGCGTCACGCCTTCAATGGCGTCGGACTGACCGTGGGCAAAATCATAGCTGGGATAAATATGCCAGGCATCGCCGGTGCGCGGGTGTTCGGCATTAAGGATGCGATAAATCACCGGGTCGCGCATGTTGATATTGCCCGACGCCATATCGATTTTGGCACGCAATGCACGGGCGCCGCTGTCAAATTCCCCGGCTTTCATGCGCCGGAACAGATCAAGGTTCTCCTCCACGCTGCGACCCCGAAACGGGCTTTCCTTGCCGGGCGCCGTCAGGGTACCGCGGTATTCACGCATGTCTTCGGCGCTCAGATCATCAACATAGGCTTTGCCCTGGCTGATCAGATGTTCGGCCCATTCGTACAGCTGATCGAAATTGTCGGACGCGAAATACATGTGCGCGCCCCAGTCGAACCCGAGCCAGCGCACGTCTTCCTGAATGCTCTCGATATACTCATGCTCTTCCTTGACCGGGTTGGTATCATCAAAGCGCAAGTTGCAGCGCCCACCAACTTCTGCCGCGACCCCGAAGTTCAGGCAGATCGATTTGGCGTGGCCCATATGCAGGTAACCATTGGGTTCCGGCGGAAAGCGGGTGACCACGGACGCCACCTTGCCCGAATTGACATCACCATGAACGATCTCGCGTATAAAATCGCGGGTGACCTCGTCAGCAGATCCTGAGTTGTTTTCATCGCTCATTAACCTGTTCTCCACAGCGCCTTCGGCGCAAACCACTTTATCCCAAACGGACATTAAACGGAACGCGCCCCTGTCTCGGGTAAAATCGCCTGAACGTCAAGCGATAGGGCAGACAACACATCAATTGGCCTTTTGATCCTGATCAGATAAAGCGCATGCCACCGACTGTTTACCGCACCGGCAACGCGCCATAGTATGCAGCTTGAAAAGTTACACCTATTTGGTCGCCTCACCACTGCTCCAGAATGAAGGACTCAGAATATGGCTGATATATCTGCGGATCAGGACGCCTCAGTGATTTCATCAGCAAATGATGTTAGGGCTTTTCAATGTCTGATGTCGTCACTGGACGAAGCTCATGCGTCGATCCGGTCTTATGATACCAAGGCGCAGATTGTCGGGATCGGGTTCATCTTCTCGATTGGCGTACTGAGTAACCTGATTGGCAATATCGATATCGAGCGCGACTATGGCATCTCCTATCTTATCGTCGGCTTTCTTCTGCTGATTGGCCCGGTCATTTTGTTTGGAGCGGTTTTGTTTCCGACACGGAAGATCGCTCCTTCGACGGGAACCACATCCGGGACGGTGACGCAGTGTTATTACTACAATACCAATTCCTCTGGCGACCTTGAGACATTTCTCAATAAGGCATCGAGTGCTGACTGGATGGCAGAAATCGCCTACGAGATCATGAAGGTATCCCTGTTACGGGACCTCAAGCGCAAACGATTTATCAGGGCGCTTAGCTCCGCCGGGTTAAGTTTCATTATAATTGTCGGTGCCAATGCGGTGAAATTGATCTCGATCTAAACCCGCGCCGTAATCCCGCCGTCGACGGGCAGCTCCACGCCGGTAATATAACGCGCCTGATCGGACAGCAGGAACAGGCAGGCATCGGCCATGTCGTCAACGGTTGCCAGCCGCCCGAGCGGAACAAACCCGGCAACGCGGGCCTGTGCGTCATCGTCATCGTGCCAGCGTTCCTGCATCGGTGACATCGTCGGTCCCGGCAGGATCACGTTGGAGCGAATGCCGTCACCGGCGAACTGGATGGCGAGGGATTTGGTCAGACGGATGACAGCGGCCTTCGATGCGCCGTAGGCGTCCTGAGCGGGCGCATCACCACCGGTCGCGTCTATGGATGAGAAATGCACCATCGCCCCGCCGCCATTCGCCTTCATATGCGGAACGGCATAACGCGCGGTCAGGGCGAAGGACTTGAGATTGATTGCCATCACCCGGTCCCAGACATCCATGTCCATGTCGGTGACAGACTTGTCGCGATCGAGCCACAAAACACCAGCCGTATTGACCAGAAAATCCAGTCCACCAAACCTGTCGGCTGTTGCGTTGACAGCACGTTCAACAAAAGCCTGATCCGAAAGATCGCCTTCGAAATAGATATGTCCATCCGCCCCGCCCCCGATACCTTCCGGTTCCGGCTTCAGGTCGGCCATGCCAACCCGGCACCCCTTTTCGATTAACGCTCTGGCAATCGCCAGCCCCATGCCACCCCCGGCACCGGCGACGAATGCACATTTGTTTTTGAAGGTCATGGAGGCTCCTGTTGCTGAGGGGATTATGCTACATTCACCTCACAAAAAAAGCCCCCAATCGGGAGCTTTTTGTTGGCTGGGGTACCAGGACTCGAACCTGGAATGACAGAATCAGAATCTGCTGTGTTGCCAATTACACCATACCCCATCTGGAGTCCGGATTGCGTCTGTTACGAAAATTTCCGCTGACACGCCCAAGACGCGGCGTTCTAGCATGTTCGGTGGGCAGGGTTAAAGCGTTTCTTGCATATTCCGGATGTGTTTTTGATGTGTTTTTTGCAAAAACCCTCCTCTTTCTTCTCGGGCGCGGAGGGCATAGACTGAAATGGTCGCCTGGGGGGCGGGATTGAAACGAGGAGGCGACGTTGTCGCGCAATATCTACAGACGGAACGCCAGAAATCCGGCCCGCCGACGGCGGCATGCCGATGGCCCTGTCTATGGGGCTATCGATCTCGGGACCAATAACTGCCGGTTGCTGCTGGCAGAACCCGCCGAACAGGGTTTTCGCGTGATCGACGGGTTTTCACGAATCGTCCGGCTCGGCGAAGGGGTTTCAAAAACTGGCTACCTCAGCCCCGCTGCCATGGACCGCACACTCGAGGCCATTCAGGTTTGTGCCAGCAAAGCCAGACGCCTGAACGCGCGAAAGATTCGCTGTATCGCCACCGAAGCCTGCCGTCGTGCCAAAAACGGAGCTGAATTCCTCGCCCGGGTCGAACACGAGACGGGGCTGGCGTTTGAAATCATTACACCGGAAATGGAGGCGGGCCTGACGGTATCGGGCTGCGCGCCGCTGCTGCGAAACGGCTATAAAAGAGCGCTGCTGTTTGATATTGGCGGCGGCAGCACGGAGATTATGTGGGTCGAAACGCCGCGCGATCGGGCACCGCAAACGCTGGGTGTTCTGTCTTTTCCGATGGGTGTGGTGACACTGGCTGAAGACTATGGGCACGGAACGGTAACACCGGAAATTTATGACCGGATCCGGACGGATATCGCCGGGCAACTGAACCCGTTTTGCAAACGGCATTCAATTCGCGACGCCATCGCCGGCAATACCGTACAGATGCTGGGAACATCGGGTACGGTGACGACGCTGGGCGCGATTTATCTGGGGCTTGACCGTTATGACCGCTCGAGAGTTGATGGCCTGACCATCCCGTTTGACAACATCCGCGCGATCTCTGCCAAACTGGCCGGCATGGACGAGGGCATCCGCCGCCAGATGCCGTGTATCGGTTCGGAACGGGCCGATCTGATGTTGATGGGCTGCGCGATCCTGGGTGCGATCTGTGACCGCTGGCCGCTGCCGACGCTGCGCGCCGCCGACCGCGGCATTCGCGAAGGGCTGCTAATGGGCCTGATTAACGGCGATCACCACCAGACACCTGCGTCCATTGGTGACGATACCATCGTCGCCACGGTCGGTTGATCATGGCCCCTGCCCGCACACCCGGAAAAACCGGCAAAGGCAAAGGGCGCGGGGCGCGAACGTCCGGGCGCAACCTGACGACCCGGGTCAAATCGGCAAAAGGACGTAAAACGTCATCGACCCGCTGGCTGCAACGCCAGCTCAACGACCCGTATGTCGAAGAAGCCCGCAAGCTCGGGTTCCGCTCACGCTCAGCTTTCAAGATCATCGAACTGGATGACCGGTTCCGGTTTTTCAAGCCGGGGCTGCGGGTAATCGATCTGGGTGCCGCGCCCGGCGGCTGGACCCAGGTTGCCGTTGACCGGGTGAATGCGCTCGGTGCCGGCAAGGGGCAGACCGGTAAAATCGTCGGCATCGATTTACAGGGAATGGAAGCCATCCCCGGCGCAACCCTGATCACGCACGATTTCATGGAACCCGATGCGCCGGACCTGCTGAAAGAAGCGCTGGACGGACCCGCCGACATTGTAATGTCCGACATGGCCGCCGCCTCAACCGGACACACGGCAACCGATCACATGCGGATCATGGGGCTTCTTGAAGTGGCCCTTGATTTTGCCCGCGACGTGCTGGCACCGGACGGTGTGTTTCTCTGCAAGGTTCTCAAGGGCGGTACGGAAAACGAACTGCTGGCCAACATGAAACGTGATTTCAAAACCGTCAAACACGCCAAACCGCCCTCCAGCCGCCAGGATTCAAGTGAATCCTACGTTATTGCCCAAGGTTACCGTGGTGAGAACACGAAGTGATCGCAGCCGGAGACTAAAGGCCCCCGAATACCTTCCGTTCGGTTTGGTTGTGGAGGACACCTTTCATGGCTTTGTCGAAAATCGGTTTGCTGACGCGAACAGGAGCTTACATAAATGAATAGTCGCCGGGAGAACGGCCATGGGTCGGCACTGAACAAGGCCATCGCTGTTCTGGAACTTATCACAGCGCAAAGTCAGGCTGTCGGATTGCCTGATTTGACCGCCAAGCTGGGGTTGCCACGCCAGACCGTGCACCGGATTCTTCTGCAACTGGAAGAACAGGGTTTGATTATCCGCGACGCTTCCCGAGACCGTTTTTACGTTGGCCCGAAGCTGTCCCGGCTTGCCATCAATGCCCTGTTTTCCGAAAACCATAACCTGCCGACCAGAGTGATTTTGCGCCAGTTGGTCGATGATATTCAGGAAAGCTGTAATATCGGCATTCTGGATGGCATGGATTTTGTCTATCTCGACAGGATCGAATGCGACTGGTCGCTTCGCGCCCATATGGAAGCCGGACGACATGTCCCCGCGTATTGCACGTCCGGCGGAAAGATATTGCTGGCGTACCTGCCTGAAGAACTGCGCCGGGATCTGATCCGCCTTAACAGTTTTCACAAACACACCGAGAGGACGATTACCGATCCTGACCGTCTGGAGACAGAGTGTATTGCCATTCGTGAAAGAGGTTACTCAACAAATGATCAGGAATACACAAACGGGATCGCCGGTGTGGCGATGCCTATTCTTGATCAATCGGGGCGGGCGATTGCTGCCATTGCCTGTCACGCCCCTATTGCCCGAACCTCATTGGACAAACTGAAAGGTTTTGTTCCCAAAATAGAGGCTTCGGCGGAAGCACTCGGGCATTACTGGAGCTGAGAATCCAGCCATTCAATCGTCTCATGTTCCCTGACGATTCACCTGTTACACGATCTTTAAAATCTTCCTGAACATTTCCAAACGTCCTTATTCGCAAAATTCGGTACGGCGTCGTCAGTGAGGTCGGTCCCCGCCTTTGCCGCAGGTACGGTTGGGGTAATTGCGGTCAAAAAAATTCAGTACATCAAAAAATGGGCATATATTCTTCTTTTTTTTGGAAAATGCGGGGATTTCACTTGACTCATTGTACTATTGATAATTATCTGGACACTATGTCCCATTTTTTAAAAATTCAAACAAGGGGCAACAGGGTCGTTTTGATGGAGAGACACTATGGAATTTCTTTCATATTTCGGGGCCGTGTTTACCCCCTGGTCGCTGGTTATCCTGTGCATCGGGACCATCGGCGGTTTGATACTCGGGGCTACGCCAGGGTTAAGCCCAACCATGGCCGTCGCCCTTTTGATCCCCTTCACTTTTCAAATGGAACCGGCGCAGGGCCTGATTTTACTTGGCGCCGCCTACACCTCATCGGTCGCCGGGGGAGCGGTCAGCGCCATCCTGCTTAAGATACCGGGGGCACCTGCCAACATCGCAACCTCGCTTGACGGCTTCGCCATGGCCCGGCGTGGTGAAGGTACCAAGGCGTTACAAATGTGCTTTGTCTCATCGGCCATCGGCGGCATAATCGGCATTTTTGTATTGATCTTCCTGACCCCGGTTCTGGCTTCCTGGGCCCTCGGGTTCGGGCCTTCACACCTTTTCTGGATCGCCATTCTGGGAGTCACGATCATTGCCACACTTGATGCCAATTCGGTCGTCAAGGGACTGTTGTCCGGCTGTATCGGCCTCTGGATTTCGACCATTGGCTATGATTCCATTCAGGGCGTTGAACGCTTCACATTCTCCGAACACCTTGATGGTGGTGTAAATGTCATCGCCGCGCTGATTGGCCTGTTTGCCATTCCGCAGGTCATCGAGATGCTTGAGATCGGTCGCAACGAAAAAGTCATGACCTTAATGAAGGTTGTGGATCACAGCGTTTTCGATTCTGTCCGTGAAGTGATCAGTAAAGCACGCGCACTTTCCATCGGCAGCATCGTCGGCGTTATCATTGGACTGATCCCCGGGGCCGGGGGCCAGATCGCCGGTATCGTCTCTTACGATCAAACCCGAAAATTCAGCCCCAATCGTGAAAATTTTGGTAAAGGTGAAAGTGAAGGTGTGGTCGCTGCCGAAGCCGCAAACAATGCAATGGTTGGCCCGTCCCTGGTGCCCTTGCTAACGTTAAGCGTCCCCGGCAGCCCGACTGCCGCAGTGCTGCTTGGCGGGTTGCTGATCCACGGAATCTTCCCCGGCCCGGATCTTTTCACAAAACATCCTGCCGTCGTATGGACGTTCATCGATTCGATGCTGGTCGGTCAGATATTGATGATGATCTTCGGCCTTTATATTGCCAGACTGGCTGCAAAAGTGGTGCTCGTACCGCCACCCATGCTGGCCGCCGGCATCCTTGTTCTGGCCGTCTTTGGGTCGTTCTCGGTTCAGCACTCGACTTCAGATGTCTTTGTTATGTTAAGCCTCGGCGTGGGAATGTATTTTCTCGAAAAATTCGGATTTTCCGCAGCACCCATGGTGCTCGGCATCATTCTCGGGCCGATTGCCGAAGCAAATTACGTTCAGGGTCGCATTATCGCCGAAGCCGGAGATGGCCTTTTTGCCTACTTTGGCACCGGAATGCTGAACCTCACCCTGATCGGCCTGTGCCTGGCATCCATCCTGTACAGCGTCGTGATGGAAGTTCGCTCACGCAGACAAACCCAACTGGCAGCGGAGGGCTTGGCATGAGCACGTCTGATAACGCTGCGAGCCGCTGGCAACAATCGATTCCCGCAACTCTCGTCGTCGCTCTCGCGGTTTGGGTTTCATACGTCAGCTTTAATGTTGACGACCCCGAACCCTATCTGTTTCCCCGTCTGGTCGCCATTGCGCTATTGGGGCTCTCGATTTTCGCTCTGGTACGCGCCTTGGCAGGGAAAAATGCGACCGGCGGCGGTTTCAATTTTTCCCTGCTCAAAAATATCCTGCCGGGAATGGCGGTCATGATCATTTTCGCGTTCTTTGCTGCCGAAGCACTGGGATTCTACACGGCATCTGCAGTCGCTTTTCTTGCCATCGTTGTTCTCTACGACCCCGCTTCCCACGCCGAAATTGGCACCTGGGTAAAGCGGGTCACCACCATGGTCGGCTTCATGGCCGTCATGTACGGGCTATTCAGTCTATTGCTGAAAGTCCAAATCCCGAGGGGACTGTTTCTGTAACCCAGACCTCGTCTCCAACCAAAAATGTCTAAATATGAGAGGTAAAATAATGAAACGTTTATTCACTCCTTTAATTGCCATGCTGGCAATCGCCCCGATCGGGGCGGCAAATGCCGACGCTTTTCCGGATCGTCCGATCAGCGTCACCGTCGCCTACAGCCCCGGCGGCGCAACTGACTTTCAGGCCCGTATCGTCACCATGGTTGCCGCCAAAGAAGAATATCTCGGACAGCCCGTCGTGATTATCAACAAGCCCGGTGCAGGCGGCAAGGTTGGCTGGAACCACTTCGCCTCGAAAGCCAAGACCAACGGTTACGAGATGGCCGCCTACAATGTGCCTCATTTCATCGCCCAGTCGATCAAGTTCAAGACCAAATACAACATCGACAACCTGGAGCCAGTTGGTAACTGGGGTGCCGATCCCGCCGTATTTGTGGTTTCAAAAGACAGCCCATACAACACCATGGCAGATGTCGTTAAGTTCTCGAAGGCAAATCCTGGCAAACTGACGGTTTCCGGTGCCGGGCTTTATGTCGGTCATCACATCGCCTTTCTGCAAGTCCAGAAAGGAACCGGGGTGGAGATGAAATACGTGCCACACAAGGGCGGAGCACCGGCTCTCAAATCCGTACTTGGTGGTCAGGTCATGGCTGGCATCAACAACCTGTCGGACGCCTACCGGAGTCGTGACAGTTTGAAGATTTTGGGCGTCGCCGATCTCAAGCGCGATACGGATTTCCTGCCGGGCGTGCCGACGTTCAAGGAACAGGGGTATGACGTCGATGATTCTTCGGTAAATTTTCGCGGCATCATGGTTCGCAAGGGAACGCCGAAAGAGGTCGTTGACTTCCTGTCCGCACGTATACCTGAAATGTTCAAGAACAAGCGTGTCGCCAAACAGATGAAAAATGGCGGCTCACCGGTTCGGGTCCTTGACCGCACACAGGTCATGGAAATGTGGAAGGCCCGTCAGGTCGTCCTCAGCGAACTATTGAAAGATTTGTAAAAATCTCTCCCTGCCCGGAGTTCCACTGGTCGCTTGCCCACGGAACTCCGGGTGATATTCTTTTTCAGAAAATTCTGTCAAATAGACGTCGTTTATCCATCAATCTGCCTTGGCAAATCCCGTTCAATGCTGTATCAGGCATCGTCAACTCGAACCAGCGGCCGACCGGCCAGTAGCGGGAGATTGACATGACAAAAATCCTTGAAGCCCTGACTTTTGACGACGTACTGCTGGTGCCAGCCGCCTCTGAGGTGCTGCCTTCCGGCGTTGACACAAAAACCCGCCTGACCCGCAATATCGAGCTTGGAATTCCGCTGATATCGGCGGCGATGGACACGGTCACCGAGAGCGCGCTGGCGATCGCCATGGCCCAGGCTGGCGGCATCGGCGTTATTCACAAGAACCTGGAACCGGAAGAACAGGCCGCCGAAGTCAAAAAGGTAAAAAAATACGAAAGCGGTATGGTTATCAACCCGCTGACCATTGGCCCTGACGCAACATTGGCCGATGCCATTCACCTGAAAGAGACTCGTGGATTTTCCGGCATTCCAGTGATCGAACCTGAAACCAACAGACTGGTCGGGATTTTGACCAACCGCGATATCCGGTTTGCTGAAAACCTGAACGCGCCGGTTCGCGAAATGATGACGGTGCACTCCGATGAGAGGCCGCTGATCACGGCGCGCGAAGGGATCGACCCGGACGAAGCCAGACGGCTTTTGCACAAACACCGGATCGAACGCCTGCTGGTCGTCGATGATGATTTCCGCTGCGTCGGCCTGATCACCGTCAAGGATATGGAAAAGGAAAGCCGGCACCCGAATGCCTGCAAGGACGACAAGGGCCAGCTTCGCGTCGCTGCGGCAACCGGCGTTGGTGACGTCAGTGTCGGCCGCGCCGAGGCCCTGCTTGAAGCGGGTGTCGATGTGATTGTTGTCGATACTGCACACGGCCATTCGAGCGGCGTTCTGAAAACCGTCGAACGCATCAAGGGACTTTCCAATTACGCTCAGGTTATCGGCGGCAACATCGCCACCCCGGAAGCCGCACGGGCATTGATTGCTTCCGGTGCGGATTGTGTGAAAGTCGGCATTGGCCCCGGCACTATCTGCACCACCCGAATGATCGCCGGCGTCGGCATGCCACAGCTTTCGGCAATCATGGAAGTCGCCGAAGTCTGCGGCAAGGAAGACATCCCGATGATCGCCGATGGCGGCATAAAGTATTCCGGCGATGTCGCCAAGGCGCTGGCGGCGGGCGCTGAATGCGTGATGATCGGCTCATTGTTTGCTGGCACCGATGAAAGCCCCGGCGAAGTGTTCCTGTATCAGGGCCGGTCCTACAAATCGTATCGCGGCATGGGATCCATCGGCGCCATGGCAAGGGGGTCGGCGGACCGTTATTTCCAGGCTGAAGTTTCCGACAGCCTGAAACTGGTGCCCGAAGGAGTCGAGGGCCGCGTCCCCTATAAAGGCCCGGTCAGCACCATCATTCACCAGTTGGTCGGCGGCCTGCGCTCATCGATGGGCTACACCGGGTGTGCCAGTATCGACAATCTTCGCAACGACACCCGGTTCCGCCGGATCACCTCTTCAGGGCTCCGCGAAAGCCACGTCCACGACATCACCATCACTCGCGAAGCGCCGAACTATGGCGGGACGGGTTAATCAGATCCTATCGCCCGGACAGAACGTCGGCGACAAGTTCGTTGATCCGTCTCAGGGCTTCGTTCAGGTAGTCTTCCGGCAGGGCCGAGCTGATGCGGAAATGGTTTTCCATACCAAAACACGAACCCGGAATGACCACGGTTTTCTTCTCGGTGATCAGGCGCTTACCAAAGGTCAGGGAATCGACAGGCAAATCGTATTTGACGAAACTCATGGCCGAGGCCTGCGGCGGTACGACAGAAAAAACACCGGGATGGACGCCAAGTCCTTCTCTCAGGTTATCAAAGCCGACGCGGATCAGGCGGCGTGAGCGTTCGATGATCTTCGGTCGAACCTCGGCGCTTAACGCCTTCTCTGCCAATACCATGCCGAGCATGGTGGCACTGATATTGACGTATTCGTGACGACGCCAGAAGGCGGTGATCTGTTCTTCGGGCGCGACCACCCAGCCGAGACGCAATCCCGGCAGGCCATAGGCCTTGCTCATGGAATTGATGGCGATGACCCGGTCATAATCACCCCAAAAGCCTGGCGTTTCATGGTTCTGCTCGCGCTCGGTTCCGGCATAAACTTCATCGGCAACGATCCACGCGCCGGATTTCTCGGCACATCTTATGATCGCTGATCGTTCACCCTCATCAAGGATATGCCCGGTCGGATTGTTCGGATTGACGACGTGAATGAATTTCGTTTTATCGGATACCCTGGCTTCCAGTTCCGACGTATCAATCGCCCAATGGTTTTCTTCCGTCATGCCGACGGTTTCGACCTGCACACCCAGATTGGCGGCATTGCCCGGCAGTTGCTGATAGGTCGGGCGAAAGGCGACCACCTCGTCGCCCGGTTCCAGCAACGCACTGCTCACTACATGATTGGCTTCCGACGCGCCGACGGTGACCAGCACATTGTCGGGTGTCGCCCCCTCATAAAGCGCGGCAATGTTCTGACGCAGCGCCAGGGTTCCATTGACTTCCGGATAATTCAGCAGGACATCACCGAGACCGTCCGGTTCCATCCCCGCGATTTCCAGCAGTTCGCTCAGCGTCATCGGATGAACACCACTTTCGGCGACGTGGTATTCCACATCCTGTTCGTATTCGGATAAAAATTGCTCAACCTGAAACGGATGAAACACGGCACGACCTCATAATCAGTGGATCAACGCCAACCGGAATAAATCATACCAAGCGGAGGGGCCAGTTGAATCTCGCTGATGTCGGATGTTGCCTCGCGCCAAGGTTCTGCTAATTTGCAGAAATAACATTGACGGATAACCGAACATGACACCGGGCGCACGAATTCAGGCGACGATTGAGCTGCTGGAGCAGATCTGGTCGGGGACGGTTCCCGCCGATCAAGTTGTCGACGCTTATTTCAAACGCCGGCGCTACGCCGGATCGTCTGACCGCCGTGCAATCAACGAGCGGCTTTACCAGATCATCCGCTCGCGCTCACGCCTCGACTGGTGGATCGAGCGCACCGGCGGCACCCTGGATGCGACCCCCCGATCGCGGATCATCGCCGACCTGGCGTTAAACGACAAATCGTCGCCCGAACAGACGGCCGCGCTTTTCAGCGGTGCCAGTCATTGCCCGGCGGCCCTCAGTCCGGTCGAACTGGAACTGGCTGACCAGCTTTATGGTCGACCGCTGACCCACCCCGACATGCCCCGGTCAGTGGCATTCGAATATCCGGACTGGATGGACCGCTCCCTTGGCGCGCTATGGGGGGATCGACTGGAAACGGAGATTTCAGCCCTGAACCAGACGGCCCCGCTGGACCTTCGGGTCAATACGCTGAAAGCGACACGCGAACAGGCGCAGGCCTCTCTGGCCGGTGAGTTTATCGAGACCGAGGCAACTCCGCTGTCGCCGATTGGTCTGCGGTTGCCCAAAAAACCCCGCCTTGGAGGGACGCAGGCGTTCCGTCAGGGACTTGTCGAGGTGCAGGACGAAGGATCACAGATTCTTGCCCAGCTGTGCGGCGCCGAACCCGGCATGAACGTCGTTGATTTCTGTGCCGGAGCCGGCGGCAAGACGCTGGCGCTCGCCGCCTCAATGGTTGAAGGTGGGCATTTGCAAGGGCGACTGGTGGCGTGTGACATCTCTGAACAACGCCTGAAACGGATGGAACCGAGATTGAAACGGGCCGGAGTCGCAGGCGTCAGGACACAGGTTATTTCTGCAAAAAGCGATGAATGGGTCAGACATAACGAACAGCGCTGGGATCGGGTGCTTGCAGATGTGCCGTGTACCGGAACGGGCGCATGGCGGCGCGATCCTGACGCCAAATGGCGATTTGCCCCGACCGACCTTGATGACATTATCGAGACCCAGCAATCCGTGCTGAAACAGGCGGGGTCGATGGTCAAACCGGGAGGACGACTGATTTATGCAACCTGTTCGCTGTTGCAGGAAGAGAACGAACAACAACTGGCCCGGTTTTTCGAAACCAGTGATCAGTTCAGAGCCTTGTCGATTGATGAGGTCTGGGCAGAGACGGTCGGCGGACCAACCCCACCATCCGGGCCGTGTCTTCGCCTGAGCCCCGCCAGCACGGGCACGGATGGCTTTTTTGCCGCCGTTCTGGAGCGCCTATAGGCATTTATCCAGCAAGATTGTACACAATTTTTAAAGCATTAACTATCTGATAACGCTTGTGTTTTATAATCCTGATTGAGCCACCCCTTGCACTGAAACACAACTGGGGTTATATTTTGCGAACTGTGTCTGATTTACGGACAACCGATAATCAGGCCAGCTAGCTATGCCTGCAAGGGCCAAGAAAAGGCGATTGTCAAATAAAGGGAGCGATGCCATGACTTCGGAAAAGAACCAAACCAGCAAACCCGAACCGGATGAGCCGCCCCTGGTAAAAGAACGTGCCTGCCTGATGTGCGCACGGCCTTTCACCTCCCAGCATGTCGGCGAGCGCGTCTGCAACAATTGCAAAAGCACGTCTGCATGGCGCGAAGGCGGCTATTTCGCGGCCTGATCCTGATCAGTAAATTCAGAATTAAATCACCGTTGTGATGTCGGTCACGGTGACCCGACGTCGTATTTCCTATTGTCGGGATTCCAGAATGGTGGGCATATTTTTTTATTTATCAATAACTTATACAATACTTTACTCACCCGATTACGCCTCATTACACCCCGATACACCATCACCTTTCATTCCCGTCATTATGGTCACGGCCAACGCCGAACCATATCATCGCCGCCAGAGACACGGCATGACGGAATTTGTCGCCAGGCCCTATACGGCCAAGCGAATTCATAACCGGATTTGGGAAGTGGTTGAGCGTCAGCGCCAGTTTATCCGAAATTCATCCTTCTTTGGTCCCGACCGTCGACGACGTTTAGTGAAGCCAAAAACAACCGAGCGACGATCTGCCAGCGTGCTGACGTGACCTGAGCTCTCCCCGGCCTGTCCGGTGCTGGTTGGGATGCTCAATCGCTTCATCTTTCAGATGGTCTCCGTTCTCTGCACGTCCTAAGCTGCTTGCGTTTAAAACAGCATTCAGGATTAACGTGTATGCCTGCGTTCGATTGCCAAGACACTCTGCAACATGGCGGAAAGTCCTACCGGTTTCACAACATCGTCAAAGCCGCGCGAAGCGTCGGTGTTGATGGTCTGTCTCACCTCCCCTACTCGATCCGCATCCTGATCGAAAACATGCTGCGCCATCAGGGTGATGATGGCTGTTCCGTGACCGAAATTGAGGATCTCATTCACCGCCGGGCAAAGACCTACACCTACCACCCGGCGCGGGTCCTGTTGCAAGACCTGCTGGGCATACCCCTGCTGATTGATTTCGCCGCCATGCGCGACGCTGCGGCAAAAGACGGTGTTGACCCGGCAACCGTCAATCCATCAATCCCGGTCGACTTTATCATCGACCACTCATTGAAAATCGTTCATGCCGGGTCGGATGATGCGCGACGCAGAAACGAGGAAATCCAGTTTGCCCAGAACGATGAGAGATTCCGTTTCCTGCGCTGGTGTCAGCAGGCGTTTGAGAACCTGACCGTCTATCCGCCGGACAGCGGCATCATGCACCAGATCAACATCGAACACCTGACCCGGGTTGCCTTTGTTGAAGAGACAGATGATGGCCTGCTGATTTATCCGGACACCATGATCGGCACCGACAGCCATACGCCGATGGTCAATGCGCTCGGCGTGGTCGGCTGGGGTGTCGGGGGGCTCGATGCAGAAGGCGCGATGCTGGGTTTGCCGCTGGCATATCCCGTTCCCGAGGTTGTCGGCATCCGCCTCGACGGCAATCTTCAGGACGGCATTACGGCAACCGATCTGGTGCTGACCATCACCGAACGATTGCGCCAACTGGGTGTGGTCGGCAAGTTCGTTGAATTTCATGGACCCGGCCTTGATCACCTGACACTGGCCGACCGGGCGACAATATCAAACATGGCCCCGGAATACGGCGCGACCTGTGTCTATTTTCCGGTCGACAGCCGTACCATCGAGTATTTGCGCATGACCGGGCGTGACGACAGCCATGTCGATCTGGTGGAAGCCTGTTTCAAAGCGCAGGGACTGTTGCGCGATGCCAGTGCACCTACACCGGAATTCGATCAGGACATTATGCTCGATCTTTCCGCCGTTGTCCCGTCCATCGCCGGTCCCCGCCGTCCGCAAGACCGGGTTGCCCTTGATTCCGTCCCCGCCGCGTTTGTCGAACAGGCGGTGAATTATTTCAACCGCCCGCCCGAAGACCTAGATCAGCGTTTTTCGACGCCTGTTCGCGGCAATGACCTTGGCGACGGAGATGTGGTCATCGCCGCCATTACCAGCTGCACCAATACATCCAATCCGGCGAATGTGGTCGCGGCGGGACTGCTGGCCCGGAATGCCATCGACAAGGGGCTGGCCACAAAACCGTGGGTCAAGACTTCACTGGCCCCGGGATCCAGGGTTGTCGCTGACTATCTTGAGGCCGCAGACCTGCAAAAACCGCTGGATGCACTGGGATTCCAGATCGCCGGATATGGCTGCACCACTTGCGGCGGCATGTCCGGCCCCATCGACGATGAAATCCGGGATGTTATAGAAGGCAATGATCTGGTTTGCGCCGCTGTGTTGTCCGGCAATCGCAACTTTGAAGGCCGCATTCACCCCAATTGCCGGGCCAGCTACCTCGCCTCCCCGCCGCTGGTCGTCGCCTACGCGCTGGCGGGATCGCTGAATATCAACCTGACCACTGACCCCATCGGCACCGACAAAAATGGCACCCCGGTTTTTCTGTCTGACATCTGGCCCTCTAACGATGAGGTGCAATCCGCTGTCCGGCAATATCTTAAACCTGAAATGTTCCGGAAACGCTATACCACCATCCTTGACGGATCGCCCGCATGGCAGGCTCTGGTTGCTGATGCCGGGTTGACCTATACCTGGGATCAGCGCTCCGCCTACATCCGCCGCCCGCCCTATTTTGATCAGGTCCTTACAGCCGGTCGAAACGGTATCGGGATGAGCGGGTTGCGTCCGCTGGTTATTCTCGGCGACTCGATCACTACCGATCATATTTCTCCTTCAAGTGCGATTTTGCCTGACAGCGCGGCCGGGCATTATCTTATGGAACGAGGCACAGCAGAGGCCGAATTCAATTCCTATGGCACACGGCGAGGGAATTTCGAAGTTGTCGCCCGCGCCAGCTTCGCCAATCTGCGTCTGCGCAATCAGATGATGAACGGAGAGGTTGGAAGTTATACCAGGGTCATGCCGGACAACACCTCGGCACGCATTTTTGATGCAGCGGAGATTTACCAGCAGCGCGATGAAGGAATGATCGTTATCGCCGGATCGGAATATGGCTGTGGATCGTCCCGCGATACGGCAGCCAAGGGGCCGTGGTTGCTGGGCGTTCGTGCCGTACTGGCGACCAGCTTCGAGCGCATTCACCGTTCCAATCTTGTCGGCATGGGTATTCTGCCGCTTGAATTCTGCGAGGGCATCGACGCCGATACCCTGAACCTGAAAGGGACCGAGACCTATGGCGTGACGGCCAATGGCGAAGGCCTGAAACCGGATATGGACGCGACAGTCAATATTTCACGCGAGGACGGCCAACGGCATAAAATTCCCGTCAGGGTGCGTCTCGACACCGAAGAGGAAGTCCGTCATTACCAGCATGGCGGCATCCTTCCACGGATTTATCGCAGGGTCAGTGATATCTGAATTTTCCTTTTATACCGGTTGCGGGCGAAGCGTTTACACTTTGGCAAGATCAACGCGATATCCTTAAATACCGGAATCGCTATGACGGCGAACCGGAATCTGCTACTCTTGAGGGATGCAGAACGCATCTAGAGATAGGAGAATACTATGACTTACACGATGCATGAAGGCGACTTCGAACACCCGACTGACGGACCGCACCCGACAGATTGAGGATGCGACCCTGACTTAGGTGACAATGGTCGCAGACTTCGTAAGCCTCAATCAACCCCGCCTGTGGTTTATCCAGATGGTGGGCCAGCAGGCGGGGTTGTGTTAACGGAATGGCGGCTGGATAATCCGGCTTATGTCCGGCCCGGCTGAAATTATTGAACAACTGGCGAAACAGGCAACCCGGCTGACCAGCCCCTGTGGCGAGGGTCAGATGGTCTGGCATCGCTGGGACAATTTGCACGGCAGCCAACCCCCACTGGTGCTTCTTCATGGCGGCTTTGGCTCGTGGACCCACTGGGCACGGGCAATTCCCCTGCTTTCGAAACATTATGACGTGATCACTGCGGACTTGCCGGGGTTGGGCGATTCTTCAGACGCGCCGGAACCGCATACTCCGGGCGGACTGGCGGCAATCGTATCTGCCGGTCTTGATCATATTTTGCCCGCCGACCATCCCTTTCATCTGGCCGGGTTCTCCTTCGGCGGTATGCTTGGCAGCATCGTCGCGGCAACCCAGCAACAGCGCTGCCGGACCTTTACTGCCGTTGGTGCCAGCGGGTTTGGTGATCTGCATTATATCGTTGAGGGTATTCGCCTGCCGGACCCCGACATGAATGAAGCCGAGATAGTCGAGTTGCATCGAAGCAACCTGAAGCTTCTCATGTTTGCGAACGCGCGGAGCTCAGACGATCTGGCGGTTTTTATTCATCGCAACAACGTATCACGTGCCCGAATTCGCAGTCGGCGACTGTCGGTTTCAGATGCCCTGGTCAGGGCGCTCCCTCAAATCAGCGCCAGAATCGGTGGAATATGGGGGGAGCTGGATGTGACCGGCGGCGGGGTCGACAAGATTAGCGCACGCGCCGAAATGTTCCGGGATCTTCAGCCCGATGCACCGTTCGATGTCATCAACGGGGCCGGGCACTGGGTCATGTATGAAGCAGAAAATCGCTTTTCCGAAGCCCTGCTGCATCAACTAGACAGAAGAAAGTCTGTCTCCTGAAAAATCCAGCGTAAAATCAAACGCACCGGCAAACCCGCCATCAAAAATCCTGACGACCCTTGTCGGTAATCTGGTATTTCCGGCAAAATTCAACCCCAGAGTCTGCCCGATTTTCAAAGGCTCGCCCGCCGGGTCTGTTTCTGACCGGTAAATAACAGAAACCCCGCGCAAGGAAAGGTCACGGAGTATACCGCCGTGATAAGGCCTGCCATCGTTAACGTCGACCTCTGTTCGCACAGGATTTCGCTGATGTGATCGTCTTTCCATTTTATCCATGTTCCCACCTTCTGGATCAATTTAGAATCGGACCTATTATCGATAACTAAGTTTAATGGAATATAACAAAGATAATTCAGCCATATTAAATCGTGTTAATAGCAATTAATAAAATTACTGTTCTTATAGGCGAACCCATGGATCTGGGAGACTAACAAACTCGACGATGTCGAGTAGCCGGGTCCACTTCATCGAGCATTGAAAGAACACAGGCTCCGTCCGCGACTTCTGATACCTCACCAACACCGATCACCCCGAAGCAGGAACCACTCAATCTGAACTGACGTCAAAGCCTGGAACAGGTAGGCAGGAACCGGCAGGCCCATTGTCAGAACATCCCGGTTAATGATATTGCCAAGAGACCTTGAGCATCCGACACATCATGAAAGGTCAAACGATCATGGATTATATTGAATTTGGCAAGACCGGGCTTGAGATCAGTGTTGCCGGTCTCGGGTGTGGCGGGCACAGCCGGTTGGGGCAAGGATACGGCGCATCCGTTCAGGCCGGTGTTGATGTCGTGCGGGCTGCCCTTGATCGGGGTATCAATTATATCGACACGGCCGCCGTATACGGTACGGAAGAGATTGTCGGGCACGCTCTCGCCGGCGTTCGTGACAAGATCGTTATCTCAACCAAAGGCATGGTCGTCCGCACCGGCACGCCCGCGACGGGCGCCGAATTCGCACCTCCAGAACAACTGCGTGCCAGTCTGGAAAGCAGCCTTGCCAAACTTTCCACCGATTACATCGATGTGTTTCATCTGCATGGCGTAATGCCGTCCCAATACGCCTATTGCCAGTCTCATCTGATGCCTGAACTGCTGAAATTTCGTGAGGAAGGCAAAATCCGCTTCTTTGGCCTGACCGAACGGTTTATCCACGACCCCGGCCACGACATGCTAATGACGGCGCTTGAGGAAGATTTCTGGGACGTGATGATGGTGGGTTTCAATATGCTCAACCCGTCGGCCAGAGACCGGGTATTTGTAAAAACCCGGGGAAAAGGCATAGGTACTCTGGTCATGTTTGCTGTACGCAAGGCCTTGAGTAATCCGGGCGCGCTGAAGGAACTGCTGAACGATCTGATCGAACAGGGACTGGTTGATCGGGACAGGATTGATATGTCCGACCCTCTGGGGTTTCTGGTGGACAATGCCGATGCCGGCTCGATCATCAACGCCGCCTACCGGTTTTGTCGCCATGAAACCGGTACCGATGTGGTTCTCACCGGCACCGGAAGCGTTGCCCATCTTGATGAAAATATCACCTCTATCCGTCAGGGACCCCTGTCCGAAACGTCTCTCAACCGACTGCGCGACCTGTTCGGACATATTGATTCGGTTTCCGGCAACTAATTTATTTTCATCTCTTTGTCGTTCAGCATATTGTCATCAAACTTGGCTATGATGACACTTGGTCAAAGTATGGCTGAAGATGTTAACGTGGCAGGAAACCATTAATGAATACGGCAATAGCAGACCGTCGCGACCTGAATGTACTGATAGTCGATGACGAGTCGCTGATTCAGAAACTGATAAAATCAGTCATGCTGACCATGGGAATTCATAAGGTTGACGTAGTGGAAAACGGGCAGGCCGGACTATAGGCCGCTCAGTCAAAACAACAGACGGGCACACCCTACGACGTTATTATCTGTGACTGGGACATGCCCATCATGGATGGCATCACCTTCATGGATACTTTTCGCAAGACCGACAGGAAGGCGGTTATCATTATGGTAACAGCCCGAACCTCAACGACTGATTTTAACGTAGCCAAGCAAAAAGTTGACCGTGAAGAATACAGTTTAGGCGGCGATTAACGATGGCCGTGTTTGGTTTTTGTTGACCAACGTTATCCAGAACAGAGACAAAAGAAGCCTGATCCATTTGAGGATGAGGCGGAAGTTGTAGCCAACTGCGGCGA
>JAJFIJ010000044.1 GCA_021775105.1 Rhodospirillales bacterium
CGTATACCCCAGAAGCTGGTTATCGACGGCCTCTTTGACTGCTTCGACCACACCATGCGGCGCACCTGTTCCCGGTTGCCCCACTTCCAGATGCAAAACGTCCGCGCCGCTGGCTTCGCGTTCTGCCGCCGCGCGCATAACGTCCATGACAATAAACGGGGGGATATTCCCGCGACCGGCTGTCTTCAGGGCCATATTATGTGTTCCGTTTATTGAGTGCTCAACGCCAGCCCGAACCCTCTGGGATCGGCAAACGCCGAGCAGTCAATTTTTTCATGAGGTATTCCGTTGACACAGAAAACAGCGTTTACAACACCCATCGAATTAACAAAGGCCAGTTTATGCCCGCGCTTCGACAAACTATCGACAATGGCCTTCGGCGTACCCGACTCGACATAGGTAATACCGTCCACGCCGCCATTGTGAATGCGTTTCAGGTTTATTGCACTTTCAAGCGTGCTGTCTTCATCCGCCAGGGCATAAGCAGATACATTGACAAGAGATGTGGGGGCCAGCGATCCTCCCGAAGAAGCGGAAACATAATACATCGCATTTCTGAATCTGTGGACCAGCATTGCGCTGGCGTACGAATGCCCCCCATCCCGGGCATCTGATTGATCGGCAAGAACAATCCCGGTCCCTCTGGCAACACGTCCGCTACCAAAGGGCTTATTCATACTGAGAGAGCATGCGATGGCGGACCCATCGCTATCCATCACAGCAAAGGACGATCCGCTCGATTGGCTGGTCGGGTTAAGCCCCGCAGCGACGGCACCCGGAATCACGGTCCGGCGGTCAACCTTGAAAGATTGCATCAGCTTTTCGGCGCGTTCCGTCGATGCCAATTGATCGTCTGCTACTCTGGTGCCCGATGATCCATCCCAGTTCTTCCTGTCTGCAAGAGACCGTTCAATTGCTTCAGACAGCAAATGCGCGCGAACGTCCTGACCGGAATCTTCGTATAAGTCATTATACGCCAACATCGCCGAAATTTGTGCTGCTGTCGCTCCTGCTGTTCCGGGAGGAGAAGGGAAATGCAAGATCGTTTGCTTCACCCAGGGGACCGAGATTGTTGATCTCCACTGGGGACGAAAAGCGCGCAGGTCTTCATATTTCAAAATACCGCCAACGGCTTCCACGGCGTCAATAAATTCTCGTGCAAAAGGTCCTGAATAAAGTCCGGCCCCGCCAAGTGACCGTATCCGGGCAAGCACTGCGGACAGTTCTGTCTGTTTGAGAAACTCTCCCTCCCGAAGCAGGGCGCTACCCTTATCTCCGGTGAATATCTGGCGAGAGTCGCGGTGGGCCAGAAGCCGTTGTCCGGTCAGGGCAAGATCCTGCCCCAAAGCTCGGGAAATCTGATTGCCAAACCGGGCCAGGTTTTCGGACGGGCGGATCAATTCTGCCCATTTCAGGCGACCGTATTTGGCGTGTAGAGCATAAAAACCAAGTGGATTTCCAGGGATAGCAACAGGAATCTTACCCACAGGAATTTGTCCTTTTGACGCCGGTGCCCGGAAATCAAGAGTTTCCATAGTTTTCGATTTCTGGTCGCGGACAAGACATACACCACCGCCCCCCAGACTGGCTGAAGAGGGCAACGTAACTGAAAGCGCAAAATAAACGGCAACGGCGGCGTCCGTGGCCGTTCCCCCGGCAGAGAGTACATCACGTCCAATCAGAACGGCACGCGGCTCATCGGCGGCAACACCGCCGATAAACCCTTTCACAAAGCCAATGGTTCCCCGTTGAGACTCATCAGCATCCTTGGAGCCAAATGGCGAACATGCTGCAATACCGAGCAACGACACACCAACTGCGAATTGACGCCACAAGGCCCGGCGTCTACGCTCTTTGTCGGGATTCCATGTCCCTGCCAATATATGACTGTGAATTGAGACTGTTTTGAATCGCATCGCTTCCCTACTGGTGTTCTTTATTTTTTCTGTCGGTTTTCTGATGAACTCGTCGCCTGCCGTCGCTCAAAGAGTCTCCCTTATCCGCGATGCAGAAATCGAAAATACCATCCGGGACTACGCAACACCAGTGTTCCGAGCAGCAAAACTGACCCCGAATGCGATCAACATATATCTGGTCAACGATGAATCTCTAAATGCTTTCGTCGCAGGAGGACAGAATCTTTTTATTCATACCGGTTTATTGCTCAAAAGCGAGAGCGCCAATCAGCTTATTGGCGTGATTGCCCATGAAACCGGGCACATCGCAGGCGGGCATTTATCGCGCATTAATGACGCCCTGTCCAAAAGCTCCGCTCCAGCCATATTGGCATATATTCTGGGAGGGGCCGCTGCCATAGCGTCAGGTCGCAGCGACGTTGGTGCTGCGATTACCGCTGGTGGGCAATCGGTGGCGCAGCGCAGCTTTCTGAGTTACAGCCGCACTCAGGAAGCTTCCGCTGACCATGCGGCCCTGAAATTTCTCGACTCCACCAAGCAGTCGTCCAAGGGCTTGATGCAATTCATGCAGTTTCTGGAAGATCAGGAACTTCTGAGTGCGGCCAGTCAGGACCCTTATGTTCGGAGCCACCCACTATCACGCGAACGAATCACAACAATCGAAAATCATGTCAAAAGCTCTCCCTATTCCGACACGCCGCTAAACCCGACACAGATTGCTTCCTACGCCCGGATAAATGCCAAGCTGTATGCATTCCTGAATCCGCCTGGCCGGACAATGCGCATTTACAAAAAATCAAATACAAGTGTTGAAGCCCGTTACGCTCGTGCGATCGCTTATTATAAAGGAGCCAAAGTCGATCAGTCTCTGGAACTTCTCGACGGTTTATTGAGCGAAACCCCAACCGATCCATATTTTCATGAATTTCGCGGTCAGGTCCTTTTTGAAAATGGCAGAATTGAGGAAGCACTGGTTTCCTACCAGAAAGCATCTGACCTGCTTCCCGGCTCTTTCCTGATTCGCCGTGATCTGGCACGTGCCCAGATCGAAATGAATGATCTCAAACTGATTGACCCCGCCATCAGGAATCTTCGAATCGCCCTTCCCAAGGAGCCGAAGTCGGCCTTCACGTGGCGGCTGCTGGCGACCGCTTATGGTCGCAAGGGAGATGTCGGCAACAGTTCACTGGCGTTGGCTGAAGAGGCATTGATCAAGGGCAAACCCGATATTGCCTCCTATCATGCCGGGCGGGCAGAGAAATTATTCGCCACCGGAACTCGCGAATGGCTCCAGTCGCAGGATATAATGCTGGCCGTCAAATCGCAGATCAAGGCCCGAAAAAAAGAATGAGACATCTCCTTTATCGATTGCCTCTGCTCTTTGCACTTACCGCCGGACTAACCCCGATATTGAGCGCATGCACGCCACCGGGCGCTATAACCGGTCCCGGTGGGGCAATGAATATTCTCTCGTTACCGGCCGGTTTTGATGTTAATAATCTGCCCGATAGCTGGTTTCTCGCAGGTGATGCCGACACCGAACAAATATCACCGAGCGTCGTTGACCCGCTGCATGAACTCCAGCTTACAAGTAGCGGGGAAGGTTTTGCACTGATCCGGAAAACCGACGCGGTGCTGCTGGCAACACCCTATCTGAACTGGCGCTGGAATCCGAAATCCGGCGACTGGAAATACCATCCGGTTCGCCTGCTGGTCGGATTTAATGAAGGCGGCACGACCCCTTCCAAACTCAAGGGACTGGCGAAACTGTTTCCGGGCCTCAGCCTTCCACCCCATGACCGGGGATTGTCTATTGTCTGGGGACCATCAGCGCTGATGCGCGGCACCCTCATCCACATGAACAACCAGACTGTCGAACGACAGGAAGCCTATTACACGATTCGTGGCGGACGGGAAAATGCGGGAAGATGGTGGACGGAAACTGTCGATCTTTCTCACCTATACGCCAAAGCCTGGCCGGGTGACGACGCCAGTCGGGCAAAAATTGTCTTCGTCGGCATTGGTGTGGCAAAATCCAGTCACCCGCAAACGGCTCTGGTTGGCGATATTCGATTATCCCGCTAACCTCAAATTCGCGTGATCTTGCCGAATCGATGCCCCAATCTCTTGAGTTGGCAGGTATTCTGAACGATTATGCCGCCTACCTATCCCATTCATAAGGTTTTCCTGATGCAGTTCATGAACAAGATACTCGGTATAAGCTTGCTCGTTTTAAGCTTGAATGTTGCCTTCCCGGCGATGTCCATTGCCGCAGACGTTCTGTCGGACAAACAACGCCAGGAAATCGAGAACATCATCCATCAGTACATCATGGACAATCCGAAGGTTATTCTTGATGCGGTTGAACAGATGCAGGTCCGGGCGGAAGCTGCCAAGCAGGAGCATGTCAAAAAACAACTTGTCCGCGCCCGCGACCTTCTGATCAACGATCCGGATTCGCCGATCGGCGGCAATCCGAATGGAGATGTTACGGTGGTCGAGTTTTTTGATTATCGATGCGGCTATTGCAAACAGGTATATCCGTCGGTCATGAAAAGCATCAACGCAGACAAAAACGTTCGTTACGTTTTCAAGGAATTTCCAATTCTTGGACCTGAATCGGTGACGGCCAGCAAAGTCGCACTTGCTGTGTCCCGCATTGATGCTACCAAATACAAGCCGTTTCATAACGCCTTGATGTCGGCGCGTGGTTCGTTGACCAAATCCATGCTGTTAAAAACGGCTAAAGATGTCGGTGTTGATCCTGACGCTGTCGAAAAGGAAATGGCATCACCGGAAATCGAAAAAATAATCCGCAAGAATTATGATCTTGCCCAGTCCCTGAATATTTCCGGAACACCGGCATTTGTCATTGGGGAACAACTGGTTCCCGGTGCGATCGATTATGCGACGCTTGAAAAACTGATAGCTGAAGCTCGGGGCGGCTGAGGAAAGAGTATTCAGCCCGGTTTTTTGATTGGCAGCAACATAAACTGGAACTCGCCCATCCGTTCAATCAGTATAAGAAGAGATTCACGTCCGTCGCTCTGTGCGCGGCGATAGCGGGATTCAATCTGCTTGGGAGACCAGACGGCGCGCTGGTCGATCTGAACAATAATATCGCCTCTCGATAACGGCATCTTGTTGACCAGATCCGGGTCAATCAGCGTTACCAGAACACCCAGCGCGCCCCAGCGCACGTTAAAGCGTTCCCGTATTTTTGGGGTTATCGACGACAGCGTCAGGCCAGCTTCCGGAATTGTAACAATCTCTCCCTTGGTGACTTTCCATGCACTGGAGCGTTTACCCAACTTCATCGTAAACGTCTTGTTACGACCACGCCTGACAACCTCGATCTCAATGACCTGTTTGGGTTTGGTTTTTGCTGCCATCTTGACCAGTTGCTTGAACGTATCGACTTTCTGTCGCGCGAATTTGACGATCAGGTCGCCGCGTTCCAGTCCGGCCAAATCCGCCGGTTCACCAAGTGCGATATCCCTGATCAGGACACCTTCCGGCTTTTCCAGCCCGAGAGCGGTTGCGATACGGGCATCGATTCCTTGCAGATACATGCCGGAAAACCCGGCCTCCGCCCACGCAGAAACCGGCGCAACCACAAGCAACGCAGCAACACATAATGCGGCGCGGAAAACAGCTTTCCAGCCCGGCACAGCAAGCAGGGTTCTACTCAATTGATTCCCTTATCAATGACAAACATATAGGATAGTAATCTGCCAAGGGATTCCTGACAACCAAAGGGTTTTTAACAGGTGTTACAGAACGCGCACCCAAACAACCCAATCTGGTCAAGACCCCTTGAATACCGCGGCGATGATGTAAGCCCCCAATATCAGCAACGAGACAAAAAACACCCGCCGAAACAGCTGTTCCGACAGCATTTGCCGGATGTGTTGCCCAAGTATCATGCCAATAATTGCCGGGATTAAACCCGTTACTGACAGGATTCCAAGCTCGCTTGTAAGCAGTTTGTTGCTCTGCAATGCAAATGCAAGGGCCAGCGTGGATGCCGTAAACAGCATTCCCATCGCCTGAATCAACAGGTGCCGCGAAAGTCCGATTGCCTGCAAATACAAGACACCAGGCACAACAAACGAGCCGGTCATACCGGTCAGGATGCCATTTGCCGTGCCAAGCAGGGGGCCGGCCCATGCTTCCTGTCGTGTCGCGATTGTTAAATGGAACCCGGCAAGGTTGGCGGCTGAATAGGCAATCAATAACACACCAAGCAACGCTGATAGTAAGGACAGGTCAATCCGGGTCAGCGCCGTCGCCCCCAGCCATACCGTTATTGTCGCCATTGTTAAAAAAGGCCAGAGACGGCGCAATATCGCTTTGCCGTTGCCGCCGACGATGGCCTGCCAGACATTGGTGACAAACGACGGCACCAGAAGTAACACCATTGCGCTTGGCAAATCGATCGCCACAGTCAAAAGCGCCAGGCTGACCGATGGCAGGCCGAGGCCAATAACGCCCTTGACCGTACCGGCAATCAGGAAGGTGCCAACAACGGCAACAACAGTGAAGGAATCAATCATCCGGATACGCTATCGCCACCAGGTTGGGGATGCAAGAACAGCCCGATCACGTCTTGCCCTTTTGGCAGCGGCACGATATCCATCTCCCTAACTGAATTCTGGCCTTAACCGGTTAACGGTACCCTGTAGCAGATGCGGATATTAAGTGTTTTTGGAACCCGGCCCGAGGCGATCAAAATGGCGCCCGTGGTCAAGGCACTGGCGGAACATTCCGACCTTGATACCCGCGTCTGTGTTACTGCCCAGCACCGCGAAATGCTTGATCAGGTCCTTGATCTGTTTTCCATCACGCCGGACTACGATCTCGATATCATGAAAGCCAATCAGGATCTGGCCCATATTACAACGGCGGTGCTGATCGGTATGGGCGACGTTCTCGACGATTTCAAACCGGATCGCGTGCTCATTCACGGTGATACGACGACAGCCTTCGCCGCCACGCTCGCCGCCTATTACCGACGCATACCGGTTGGTCATGTTGAAGCAGGCCTGCGCACCGGCAACCGTTATGCCCCGTTCCCGGAAGAGATCAACCGCAAACTGGCGGACGGAATCTGTGATCTGCATTTCGCCCCGACCGAAGGTGCTGCACAAAATCTGCGGGCCGAGAATACCGACGAAGGCGGCATCGTCGTCACCGGCAACACCGTCATTGATGCCCTGCTCGACGTGGTCAAACGCTTAGCCGATGATCCGGCCCTCCGCGCCCAACTCGATCAGCAGTTCAACTTTCTGGACCGGCAAAAACGCCTGATTCTGGTCACTGGACATCGCCGCGAAAATTTTGGCGACGGGTTCGAAAACATCTGTCAGGCGCTGGCAACGCTTGCCGGGCGAGGTGATGTCGAAATCGTCTACCCGGTTCACCTCAATCCCAATGTCGGCGAGCCAGTCAACCGGACACTCGGCGATCTTGCCAATATCCATCTGATTAATCCGCAGGATTACCTGCCGTTCGTCTATCTGATGGATCGCGCTTTTCTGGTGATTACCGATTCGGGCGGCATTCAGGAAGAAGCGCCGTCGATCGGTAAACCCGTACTGGTCATGCGCGATGTCACCGAACGACCGGAAGCGGTAGATGCCGGGACCGTCAAACTGGTCGGAACGGACAGCAACATGATTGTCCATGAAACCACACGTCTGCTTGACGATCCGGATCATTATGAAACCATGCAGAGCGCTGAAAATCCCTACGGCGACGGCAAGGCCAGTGGCCGGATTGTTGAAGCGATAATGAAATTGAGCGATGACTGAACGGGAATTCAAAAACGTCTGTGTAATCGGGCTCGGGTATGTCGGCCTGCCGACAGCGGCGGTGTTCGCCAGCCGGGGTGTACCGGTGCTCGGTGTTGATATCGACGAGACCACGGTTGCGCTGATCAACAAAGGCAAGGTCCATATTGTCGAGCCTGACCTCGACATCATGGTCAACGGCGCCGTCGTTACCGGCAAATTGCGCGCCGCGACCAAACCCGAATCTGCCGACGCCTTTATCATTGCCGTCCCCACACCCTTCACAGACGAGCGCAAGCCGGACCTCAGCTACGTTGAAGCCGCCGTGCGCAGTCTCGCCGATGTCCTGAAAAAGGGCGATCTGGTAATTATCGAATCGACCTGTCCGGTCGGCACCACGGACAAGGCGTCTGGCTGGCTGGCCGAAGCGCGCCCTGACCTGACGTTTCCTCATCAGGTTGGCAGCGATGCCGATGTGAACGTTTCACACAGCCCGGAACGGGTCCTGCCCGGCAAGGTGCTGATGGAACTGGTACGCAACGACCGGGTGATCGGCGGCATCAGTGAGCGCTGCTCTGAACGCACGGCCGCCCTTTATCGTATCGCCGTTGAAGGCAAATGCCTGCTGACCAATGCCCGCACCGCGGAACTGGTGAAACTGAGCGAGAACGCCTACCGCGACGTCAATATCGCCTTTGCCAATGAGCTTTCGCTGGTCAGCGGCGATCTCGATATCAATGTCTGGGAAGCGATCGAGCTTGCCAATCATCATCCCCGCGTCAATATCCTCTCACCCGGTCCCGGTGTCGGCGGCCACTGCATCGCCGTCGACCCGTGGTTCATTGTCGACTCGGCCCCGGAGTCAACGCTGCTGATCAAAGCCGCGCGCAGTGTTAATGACGGCAAACCGAAAAAGATCGTCGAACAGGTTTTGGGCGCCACGAAGGATATGGACGCCCCGGTCATCGCCTGTCTGGGGCTGGCCTACAAGGCCGATATCGACGACCTTCGCGAAAGTCCGGCGATGGACATTGTTGAAGCGCTGGCCAGCAATGGCGGCACGACGATCAAGGTGGTTGAGCCGCATATCAACACCCTGCCCCAACGGCTGGCGGCATTTGACGGTGTTGAGTTGTGTGACCTCGCCCGGGCCGTCGCAGATGCCCAAATCATCGTCCTGCTGACCGATCACAAAGCCTTCCGTACACTGACGCCTGAAGACCTCGCCCGGAAAAAGCTCTTCGATACCCGGGGGTTCTGGCGTTAAAGTCACGCATGGACAATTCCAAACGCCTGTTGATCGTCACCCATGCCCCCTCGCCCAACACGCAAATCCTGCGCGATGCCGTGATTGAAGGCGCCAGCGCATCGGAAATTGACGGGATCGACCTCATCATCCGCACGCCGTTTGAAGCGAGTCCGGAAGATGTGCTGGCGAGCAGCGGAATTATCCTCGGCACAACCGAGAACCTTGGCTACATGAGCGGCGCGCTGAAGGATTTTTTTGACCGCATTTATTATCCCTGTCTAGAACAATCCCAGGGCCTGCCCTACGCACTTTACATTCGCGCCGGTCACGACGGCACCGGCACCCGGCGCGCCGTTGAAACCATCACCACCGGTCTGCGCTGGAAAGCCGTACAGGACCCGCTGACCTGCCGCGGCGACTGGGACCCGGCGTTTGCCGGACAATGCCGCGACCTCGGCATGCTGATGGCCGCCGGACTGGAAGCCGGCGTGTTTTAGGGGGTCGCAAATCGGGAACGAACACTCCCGGTCATGACGATACTTTTGCGACACAAAACCCATACTTTTGCACCTTGATATCACAGCTTGCCTGAAAAAACCGGAATTCCACCATTGTGTATTGTCAGAGTCTCCGAATCACCTCCACAAATGGTCCTGAACGCCCCATACGCTTGATGTCACCGGCGGGGACGTGTCCTTCAACCAGATAACCGCCAACCTTCGCCGTATGACAGGATTCCATAGCTTCCGGAACTCCCAATTGGCGTCTGATTGGGGTCATGTCATCAACGTTATTAACAGTCACAGAAAATTCATTTTGACGCATATGACGAGCCCAACGGCCACAACATTCTTCATGCGAAGGCCATAATCAACATTCCGGCAAACAGGTAGCCATTCAAACAAGGCGCCTTGTTTGAACACCATGCCGCACTCTACGCCAGGGCCATCAATCGCGTTTCCACCAAGCTTTACAGCCCCGCCCGTTGGATTAGTCGACCGTGAAGAATACGGTTTAGGCGGCGATTAATGATGGTCGTGTTTGGATTTTGTTGGCTCTTCGACGTTTCATGTGGAATTCATCTATCTGATTTTTCTGGATCGTTTATCCTTTGCGAGGATTGCAATGAAGGGGATATGCGATGGATGCGTCGGCAGTTTTAACGTTGGGCCTTGGGGTTGCGCCGCCCTGGCGTTTAGTTGATCAACGTCTCGATACGAGCAAGCAGCCTCATGTGCTGGAGCTTTTTCTGCAAGCGGATCGCGGGGCGATGTTTCCTTGCCCGGAGTGTGGTGAGTTATGCAAGGCGCAT
>JAJFIJ010000045.1 GCA_021775105.1 Rhodospirillales bacterium
CAAATTCCGGGCAGCGCGCCTGACAAAGCCGTTGTCAAAGTTGAAGTTGAAGAAAAATCTACCGGTCAGATTTCAATCGGCGCAGGTTATTCATCTTCGGTCGGACCTCTTGGAGATTTCAGCATTCAGGAAAAGAATTTCCTGGGCCATGGGCAGAACGTCAAATTATCCCTGCAATTAGCCGCTAGCCGTAGCCAAGTTGAATTGGCCTTTACCGAACCCTATTTCCTGGATCGGGAAATTCGCGCCGGATTTGATGTCTTCCATGTTCAACAGGACCTCCAAGACGTCAGTTCCTTTGATATGAAACGCACTGGATTTGGGTTGCGTGCCGGATATCCAATTTCCAGAGATTTAAGCCAGAGTTGGAACTACGGACTCCGTCGTTCAGTCGTTGATGACGTGGACAGCTCAGCATCGACCTTGATCCAGGATTCTCAAGGCACCGACTTTATGTCAGAGTTGGGACATAATATTCGACTGAACAAGCTTAACGATAACCTAAACCCGACCAGTGGATACGACCTTAGCCTCAAGACTGACCTTGCCGGTTTGGGTGGGGATATCCGCCATCTTCGCAATGTTGCATCGGCGAGTACCTATTATCAGATCAAGGATGAATGGGTCGTAAAGTTAAGCGGCAGGGCCGGCTACATCCTCGGCTTGGGTAAAGATGTTCATTTGCTCGAGCGCTTCCATCTTGGTGGGGCAAATTTACGTGGGTTCGAGACCCGGGGGGCCGATCCCCGCGATACATCAACCAATGATGCCCTAGGTGGAGAGTGGACCTATTCGAGCACATTGTCTTTGGCGTTTCCACTGGGGTTGCCCGCAGAACTCGGCGTAAGTGGCCGTGTCTTTACGGATATGGGTAGTGTTGGAAGTCTGTCCCCGACCAATTCAACGACAGAAGACCCGGGTAGCCTTCGCGTGTCCGCCGGTATTGGGATGACTTGGGCATCTCCATTTGGTCCACTGGGCATGGATCTCGCGCTGCCTTTGGTTAAAGAAGATTTTGATGAAGACGAACTGATCCGTGTAAACTTTGGCACCAGATTCTAGGAGAAAATTTTGAACCCGATCAGACTATTTATACTTCTTGGTGCGTTCGTCACAGGTACTTTTGTTTACGGATCACCAAGTCATGCGCAGTCCGCAGCGGCTCAGAACTTTCAGGCAACAATTGCCATTATTGATCTGACGGTAATTCGCAGCAACGCAATCGTGGTGAAAGACGTTCATGCACAAATCGGCGGCTTTCAAAAGACTTTCAGAGCTGATGTTCAGAAAGAAGAGGAGGCGCTTCGCGTTGCCAATCAGGAACTAGCCAAAAAACGCTCCATCCTGGCTCCGGAAGCCTTCGCGGAAGAGCGTCGCAAGTTCGAGCAAAAGGTGGTTGCCGTTCAACGATCAGTTCAGGAACGCAAACGCATACTAGATAAATCTCAAGCCGACGCCATGGTCAAGATTGAAACCATGCTGAACACGATTATCAAGGAAATCGCTGAAACCAATAACCTCAATCTTGTATTACGCCGTGAACAGACAATACTGTCTTCCCGTGCCATGGAAATTACCGGACAGGTTCTTGAACAACTGAATGCCCGGCTGCCCAAGGTAAAGGTCGAAAAGCCCGGAAAATAAGATGGCCGACCCGAGGTTTTTTTCGAGAGCTGGTCCATTCACGGTTGATGAACTCGCCCAGATAGCGATAGCAAGAATTGCCGGAGCCGATGCCGGAGACCGTCAGTTTGATGATGTGTGCCCGCTATCTGATGCCGACAGCACCGATGTGAGCTTTTTGGACAACAAACTCTACAAGGACTCTTTTCGGGTCTCCAGGGCTGGCATTTGTATTGCCCGGCCCGAAATGGAAGACAGTGCACCGGCGCAAATGACACTGTTGATCACTGATGAACCTTATCATGCCTACGCCCGCATCGCTTCAGCATTCTATCCGCAGGATGACAGCCAAAACCGGATTTCCGGACATGCAATCATAGACGAAAGCGCCCGTATTGGCGACGGCTGCCAAATTGGCCCAGGAGCTGTAATCGAGAAGGGGGCTAAAATTGGAAATGCCTGCCAGATTGCGGCGAATGCTGTAATTGGCACAGGTTGCGAGTTGGGCGAGTGGAGCATCGTTGGTGCCAATGCCAGCCTGACTTTTTGCAAAGTCGGTGAGCGCGCAATCATCCATGCCGGTGTGCGTATCGGTGAAGACGGGTTCGGTTTTGCCATGGGTCCCCAAGGACACCTGAAAGTGCCGCAACTGGGCCGCGTCATTATCGGTAATGATGTGGAGATCGGTGCAAATACGACAATTGATCGTGGCACCGGACCAGACACAAAAATCGGAAACGGCGTCAAAATCGACAATCTGGTGCAGATCGCCCATAACGTCGAAATTGGCAATAACTGTGTGATTGTCAGTCAGGTCGGTATTTCCGGCAGTACCAGGATAGGCGACTTTGCCATTCTGGCTGGTCAGGTCGGCGTTACCGGGCATCTGAGCATTGGCCCAGGCGCCAAAATCGCGGCTCAAAGCGGCGTCATGCGTGACGTTGAACCCGGTGCAACGGTTGGCGGCTCTCCGGCCCGGCCCATGAAATCCTATTTGAGAGAAGTCGCGACCTTGCAGCGGATCGCGGCAAAGAAAGGCAAACAACGATGAATTCTGAAACTACCCAGGAAGGGCGTACCATCGAAATTCAGGAAATCATGGATATGATTCCGCACCGATATCCTTTTCTGCTGATTGACAAGGTAACCCGAATTGTTCCTGACGCAACCGCCGTTGGCATTAAAAACGTTACCGTCAATGAACCCTTCTTTCAGGGCCATTTCCCAAGCCAGCCGATTATGCCCGGCGTATTGATCATTGAGGCGATGGCGCAAACATCTGCCATACTTGTGCTCGAGACAACAGGAACCAAAGCAGGTTCCGTGGTCTATTTCATGACTGTCGACAAAGCACGGTTTCGTAAGCCAATTGGCCCCGGAGACCAACTCCTGCTGCATGTTGAAAAAGTCCAGAGCCGTGGCAATGTATGGAAATTCCGGGGCGAAGCGCGGGTTGATGGCAAGCTGATGGCTGAGGCAACCTATTCCGCAATGATCGTTGAAGAATAGAGCATGAGTATTCATCCGAGTGCCGTCGTCGATCCTGGGGCCAGGATTGGCAATGACGTGGTTATCGGCCCGTTTTGTACGGTCGGGGCAAATGTCGAATTAGCCGACAACATAAATCTGATATCACACGTTTGCATTAGCGGGAGAACCAGAATTGGGGCAGGAACCCGGATATTTCCTTTTGCATCAATTGGTTCGGAGCCCCAGGATCTGAAATTTCATGGAGAACAATCAGAATTAATTGTCGGCGCAAACAATGTCATTCGCGAACATGTGACCATGAATCCGGGCACAGAGGGCGGAGGCCTGATAACCAGGGTCGGCGACAGTTGCCTGTTCATGGTTGGCGCACATGTCGCACATGATTGTCAGATTGCGGATCACGCCATACTCGTCAACAACGCGACCCTTGCCGGTCATGTGGAAATTGGTGAATGGGCCATTGTTGGCGGTTTATCAGCTGTCCATCAGTTTGTCCGTATTGGCAGACATGCCATGATCGGTGGTATGACCGGAGTTGAAAATGACGTCATTCCGTATGGATCCGTACTCGGCAATCGGGCGCGCCTGTCGGGGCTGAATATCGTCGGAATCAAACGCCGCAATTTTTCCCGAGATGAAATTCATGATCTTCGCAAGGCCTATCGCCTGATTTTTGCTCAGGAAGGCACCCTGTCGGAACGTCTGGAGGATGTTGCGGAGGATTTTGCCGATAATGAGCCCGTTATGGAAATCCTCGATTTCATCCGCAAGGACTCGTCGCGGTCTATCTGCCAACCCGGCACGGATGATGCGTCCTAAACTGGGTATCATCGCCGGCGGCGGTGAGTTGCCGGGCGAAATCATCAAACAATGCCTGACAAGCGGGCGTGATTTTTTTGTAATTGCGCTCAAGGATCAGGCCGATCCCGACTTGCTGACCGACGTTCCCCATGAGTGGATTCGTCTGGGGGCAGCCGGAAAATCGATCAAGCTTCTCCGCCAACATGAAGTCAAGGAACTGGTTCTGGCTGGATCGGTGAAACGTCCTACCTTGAGTGCATTGCGACCTGATCTTAGGTCAGCCAGAATTTTTGCCAAAACCGGAGCTGCTGGACTGGGTGACGATGGCCTGCTGAGCGCGCTGATTTCAGCCCTTCAGGATCAGGAAGGCTTCACGCTGGTTGGCAGTGACGACCTGTTACCGGATCTGGTCGCACCTGAGGGCGTTCTTGGTCGAGTGTCACCATCAAAAATTGATCACGATGATATCGCTACGGGCATAAAAGCGGCGCGGGAACTCGGTTGTCAGGACATTGGACAGGCCGTTGTTGTGCGTAACGGCTGTGTCATAGGGCGCGAAGATGAACAGGGCACGGATGCGCTTCTGAAGGCTGTGCGCCCGGATTCGGCCGGAGTGCTCTCGGGCGTGCTGGTCAAGACGGCCAAGCCGCAACAGGAGCGCCGCGCTGACCTGCCAACCATTGGCCCCGAAACCGTTGAAGGCGCCTATTCGGCCGGACTGGCGGGTATTGCTCTCGAAGCACATAGCGCTTTGATTCTGGATCGTAGCAAAGTAAGCGAGCTGGCGGACCATCATGGAATGTTCGTCGTCGGCGTGAAATCAGCCTGAACAAAGTGGAAAAGTCGTGATCGACAACGCCCCATCCGCCTCCCTGATTTATCTGATCGCCGGCGAACCGTCCGGGGATATACTTGGCGCGCGCCTGATGGCTGCTTTGAAAAACGAAACTGGTGGAGACATCAGGTTTGCCGGTATCGGCGGTCCGGAAATGGAAAGCGAAGGGCTGCAAAGTCTGTTTCCCATGTCCGATCTTTCAGTAATGGGAGTGGCTGAAGTTTTGCCCCGATTGCCTCATCTCATTCGCCGCATCAATGAAACGGTTAAGGATGCCGGAACCCGGTCTCCAGACGCGCTCGTTACCATAGATTCGCCGGACTTCTGCTTCCGTGTTACCAAGCGCCTTAAAGGAAAGAATATACCTCTGATTCACTATGTCGCCCCAAGCGTCTGGGCCTGGCGTCCGGGACGGGCCAAAACAATTGCCGGGTTCCTTGATCATTTACTTACTTTGTTGCCCTTTGAACCGCGCTATTTCGAACAGGAAGGGCTTGCGAGCACTTTTGTCGGCCACCCGGTTATAGAAGGTCCGGCAATGACTGCTGACGGTAAGGCGTTTCGCCAGCGTCACGGCATTGGCGAAGATGAAACCATTATCGTTGCCCTTCCGGGTAGCCGTGGCGGGGAAGTATCCCGCCATCTTCCGATATTCGAACAGACTTTTATGAAACTGTCTGAAACCCTGAGTGAATTCCGTGTGGTTACGGTAACAACCGGCAATGTTGCTGACGCTGTCCGTACTGGAACAGCAACCTGGTCGGTACCGGTTCTGGTTATCAATGACCTGTCAGAAAAATACGACGCCATGGCATCAGGAAACGTCGCTCTTGCCGCCTCCGGTACGGTAGCGCTGGAACTGGCAGCCGTCGGTACGCCGAGTGTTATCACTTATCGAGTTAATCCCCTGACGGCATGGCTTGGCAGAATGCTGATCAAGGTTCGTTACGCCAATCTGATCAATCTGATTCTTGATCGAGAAGCCGTTCCTGAACACATTCAGGAAAACTGTCGGGCGGATATTCTGTGCGCAGAACTGACCAACCTGCTCTCTTCAACCGAAGCAGTCGACAAGCAACTGGATGACTGCCGAGAGGCCCTGAAAGCGCTCTCGGGGGCCGGGGAAGGTGGTCCGGCGCTACTGGCCGCCCGCGCCGTGCTTGGCGTGATCCAGGCCAAAAAATAGAACGGCGCAGAATTTCTCCCGCGCCGTTTTCGCATTCAAGATTTTTGTGAGACTTAACGCCGTTTGTGAACCGGTTTGAACTTTCGTTCCGTTTCACCGGTATAGAGCTGACGCGGACGACCGATTTTCTGTGATGGGTCCTCAATCATCTCGTTCCACTGGGCAACCCAGCCAACCGTGCGGGCCATGGCAAACAGCACGGTAAACATGCTGGTCGGGATCCCCATGGCGCGGTAAATGATGCCGGAATAAAAATCGACGTTTGGATAGAGTTTTTTCTCGATGAAATAATCGTCCTCAAGGGCTATCCGTTCCAGTTCCATTGCAATATCAAGGAGCGGTTCGTTGGTGATCCCCAACTCATCGAGAACTTCATGGCAACTCTGTTGCAGGATCTTTGCGCGCGGATCGAAGTTCTTGTAGACCCGATGCCCGAAACCCATCAGACGGAAGGGGTCATCCTTGTCCTTGGCTCTCTCAATGAACGCCGGAATGTTGTCAGGGTGTTCGATTTCTTCAAGCATATTCAGAACGGCTTCGTTGGCACCACCGTGCGCAGGCCCCCAGAGAGAGGCAATACCGGCGGAAATACAGGCAAACGGGTTGGCTCCACTGGAACCGGCAAGGCGAACAGTGGACGTCGACGCATTCTGTTCATGGTCGGCATGCAGGATCAGGATTTTGTCCATGGCCTTGGCCAGAATCGGATTGACCCTGTATTCCTCACAAGGCGTCGCATACATCATGTACAGGAAGTTTTCGGCAAAACTCAGGTCATTGCGCGGGTAGATATAGGGCTGACCGATTGAGAACTTGTAGGCCATAGCCGCAATGGTCGGCATCTTGGAGACCAAACGATAAGACGCGATCATCCGGTGCTTGGGGTCGGTGATATCCGTTGAATCATGATAAAACGCCGACAGGGCACCAACGACACCGCACATCACAGCCATCGGGTGGGCGTCACGGCGGAACCCGCGAAAGAAATACATCAACTGCTCATGCAGCATCGAATGATAGGTTATGTCGTGGTTGAATTTTTTCTTCTGTTCCGGCGTTGGCAACTCACCATAGAGCAGCAGATAGCACACTTCAGGGAAATCGGAATGTTCCGCCAACTGCTCAATCGGGTATCCGCGATACAACAGAATGCCCTGATCTCCATCGATATAGGTAATTTTCGATTCACAGCTTCCCGTTGACGTAAAGCCGGGATCATAGGTGAAATGGTCGGTTTCCGCATAGAGTTTACGTACATCCATGACATCCGGTCCGATAGCGGACTTGATAACAGGCAGTACATATTCCTGCCCACTCCGGTTATCAGTCAGGGTGAACGAATCGTTGTTTTTTGTATCACTCATGTTTGCTTTCTCCTCGCATCCTGTCAGCTATTTTTTCCGGTCACAGAACCGGAAATCGCTATTCGGTTTAATGGGTCATGCTTTTATGCACGACTGAGAGCGTCATTCAGACGCCCGAGCGTTTCATCACGTCCGAATATTTCCATAAGATGGAAAATATCCCCCGGTGATGTTGTCGTTCCTGTCAGCGCAGCTCTCAGCGGCTGTGCCACTTTTCCTAATTTCAGCCCGCTCGACTCTGCAAATGTATGGACCTGCTGTTTCAGTTGATCCGCTGTCCATTCAGAGGATTCATCCAGTTGTTTGCATAATTCAGACAGGTGATCCAGAGCTTCAGAATTCAGAGTATTTGATGCTTTCTCCGTCAAGTTCAGCGGTCTGCATTCTGCAAAAAATTTAGCACTTTCAATGAGTTCCAGCAATGTTTTCGCACGTTCCTTGAGCTGACTCATACCCATTTTTAGCCGACCAGACACCTCGTCTGCAAGCTTTCCGTCAAACATTTTCGCCAATTCAGGTAAAACCAGTTCGACAAGAACGTCATTATCGCAGGTTCGGATATAATGGCCGTTGATGTTGGTCAATTTGGCAAAATCAAACTGTGCCGCTGATTTTCCGACATTCGACAGATCGAACCATTCGATGGCCTGATCCGTGGAAATGATCTCATCGTCGCCGTGGCTCCACCCCAGTCGAAGCAGATAGTTTCTCAGCGCTTCAGGTAAAAATCCCTGGTCACGGTAAGCATCAACGCCAAGCGCGCCATGACGTTTCGACATTTTCGCCCCGTCTGGACCATGAATCAGCGAAATATGGGCAAATTCCGGTACATCCCAACCGAGCGCCCGGTAAAGCTGAACCTGGCGAAAGGCATTGGTCAGATGATCATCGCCGCGGATAACGTGGGTCACTTCCATATCATGATCATCAACAACAACAGCGAGCATATAAGTCGGCGTACCATCGGCACGCAACAGCACCATGTCATCCATCTGGCTGTTATCTACCCGGACGTCACCCTGAACCAGATCAGCAATCACCGTTTCCCCGTCCAGTGGCGCTTTCAGGCGCATGACCGGGTCCACGCCCTGAGGGGCTTCTGACGGGTCGCGATTACGCCAGCGCCCGTCATAGCGCATCGACCGGCCTTCGCTTTTGGCCAGTTCACGCATTTCCGTAAGTTCTTCCGGAGAGCAGTAACACGGATAGGCATTTCCACTGTCTATCAGTTGTTGAACGGCTTCCTTGTGACGCTCCACCCGGGAATACTGGGAGACGGCTTCGCCGTCCCAGTCCAGTCCCAACCAGCTCATGCCGTCAAAGATCGCATCGACCGCTTCATCAGTAGAGCGTTTACGGTCGGTATCCTCAATCCGCAAAAGAAACTTACCACCGTCGCCGAATTTTTCATGATGCTTGGCATAAAGCCAGTTATACAACGCCGTCCGGGCACCGCCGATATGCAAAAATCCGGTCGGCGAGGGGGCGAATCGGGTGACAACTTTCATGGTGGATACATGTCTTTCGAATTGAGAATATTATCGTGGCGCAATCTAGCACATTGAATTCGCATATGCAGCATTTCTATTGCACCGCATCTATGGGAAAAATACTGAATTATCAACAAGTTACGAAAACATCAACATTTTCCTGCATATTTTCAGTAAGTTAATACAGGATTGAGCATTGGAGAACGCAAGTCACCTTGCTATGATCTCCGAGCTTGGCCCGAGACCATATAAGAAGGTTCACGATGATTTTTCGCAGCACGCTTACCCTTGCCGCCGTCGCATTGCTTGCTGGCTGCGGATTGTCAGATGCACCGGCCCAGACGAAATTCTATACCGACTGCGCTGACCATTCCGAAATTGCCAAGGGCGTTGACTGGTCAAAGGCTGAAACCATCTCCATTTCCTATGAAGATCGGATGTTTTCAGAAGGCTTGATCGAACTGACAAGCGGCCGGCCCTATATTCTCCAAATCAACAACAATGAAAACTTCCCTCACTGGTTCAGGGCTGTTGACTTTTTCAGGGATTCCTACATTTCCAAAGTCACCTACAATGGTCAGGAACAGCCGGGAAAATGCCTGGAAGCCCTGCAACTGTCTGCATCCAGCAGTTCTGAGGTGCATCTGGTCCCTGTCGCCGTCAATGATTACGAATATCAGGACTCTCCGTTCATTGTCATCGGTATGGGTGAGGCATTGTGGAATAGTGACACGGGCTTTAACTTCGTCCGTTAGGGCGCAGACGACGTAATAATCATGCCGCCCGGCGAGGTAACATTCGGTGGGCGGCAACACAAACATCCTTTATGACCTGGTTTTACGAGAACGGGACCGTTGGGTTTTGTGGCTGCCAGTGGGTATGGGTGCGGGGATTTGCCTGTATTTCCAACTGCCCGAAGAACCGGCGATATGGGCCGGGCTACTGGTAATCATCAGCGGGATAACCGCCGGGTGGACTATTCGGACTGTCGCACGACCTGTCTCACACGTGCTGATGGTCTTTGCGATTGCCGTCACCACTATTGGCCTTGGCATGACGGCGGCCAAACTCCGGACACTGAACGTTGAGACAATAGTCCTTCAGAAAAGCATTGGCCCGACAAACGTTTCCGGGCGTATAGAGAGGATTGAAACCTTTCCCGCCGGTGTACGTGTTGTTCTGGTCACTCCGCGAATTTCCGGCCTTCAGCCATACCGAACACCAGACCGGCTGACCCTGCGTATGAGAGGCATGCAGTCTGAATACTGGCCTGGAGACTGGATTAAGGTCCGGGCAAAGCTCTCGCCGCCATCTCCTCCCGCGACACCGGGGGGGTTCGATTTTCAACGTCAGGCCTTTTTCCGGGGTATTGGCGCCGTTGGCTTCGCCTTCGGTCGCGCAACGGTTATAGCTTCGGCTAACGACACCAACGGGGAGGGCGGGGCATATATCATTGCCCGCTTGCGCCACCACCTGACCGGCTTGATCACCACTGCATTGCCCGGTCCGCAAGGGGGGCTGGCGGCAGCGCTGATGACCGGCGAAAAAAGAGCCGTTGATGAAAAAACCGTACAGAACCTGCGCGATTCCGGGCTCGCCCATCTGCTTTCGATTTCCGGGCTGCATGTCGGGCTGGTCGCCGGGTTTGTCTTTGCCGCTCTGCGGTTCATTCTCGCCCTGTTGCCATTTGTCGGGTTGCGCTATCCGATCAAGAAATGGGCGGCGCTTGCAGCAATTCTGGGCGCATTCTGTTATGCCCTGATCGCAGGTGCCACGTTACCGACTCAACGGGCATTTTTGATGCTCAGCATTGCATTGATCGCTGTTGTTCTTGATCGTCGGGGAATTTCCATGCGCTCGCTGGCCTGGGCGGCAATTGTCGTGCTGCTGATCCAGCCGGAAAGCCTTCTTGGCCCCAGTTTCCAGATGTCGTTTGCCGCCGTAATGGCGCTGATCGCCGTCTATGAATGGGTCTCATCCCGTTCTCAGGCCCGCAATTACGCGCTCGGGCATGAACGTTCGGGGTTACCGGTCTGGGCAAGAACAGCCGGGTTTTATATTGCCGGCGTCGCATTGACAACGCTGGTTGCCGGCCTTGCGACGACGCCCTTTTCAGCTTTTCATTTCAATCGATTTGCAGATTACAGCCTGGCGGCCAATCTGATTGCCGTACCGATAACCGCGCTGTGGGTCATGCCATGGGCAGTGATCGCCTTCATTATGATGACGTTCGGACTGGAAGCTTATGCCCTTCAGGCGATGAGTTGGGGGCTTGATCTGGTGATGGCGGTTGCCGAAACCGTATCCGGCTGGCCGGGATCAGTAACCCTGATTCCGGCAATGTCCGACTGGGGACTGATCGCGATCAGTCTCGGAATGATCTGGTTGTGCCTGTGGCAGCGGCACTGGCGGTTCTGGGGTGTTGTCCCCGTCGCCATCGGTATGTCTTCTGTCCTGTTCATCGATACGCCAGATCTACTGGTCGATGGTAAAGGGCAGGTGATTGCACTCAGATCAGAATCAGGAGACCTCAGGTTTTCCAGCCTTGTTCAGTCTACTCACACCAGAAAGACATGGCTCAGGCGCGCCGGGCAAAAGGACATGCTGGGTTTCAACCCAAGGCGGGGAAACACAATCCAAAACCTCGACTGTGACCAGAGCGGTTGTCTTTATCGAACCCGCTATCACACCCTCGCCATTGCCCACACACCAGCAGCCCTGATCGAGGATTGCTGGACCGCTGACGTCGTGATCAGCCTGTCTCCGGTTCGCCGCTACTGCCCGGCAGATATCGTCATCGACCGGTTTGATCTATGGCGTAACGGAACGCATGCATTATGGGTGACCGACAACGAGATACGGGTCAGCACTGTAAACAGTGAAAGAGGGGACCGTCCTTGGGTATTAAGACCGGGGGTATTAAAACCGGGGATATCGAAAGCAATTGCTCTCAATACGTCCGCATCAACCCGACAAGCTGGCCCTGCACCTTGACCTGATCGGGTCCGCAAATCCGGGTCTTGTAGGCCGCATTCGCCGGTTCAAGGGCAATCGACTGCCCTTTGCGACGAAACCGCTTCAGGGTAACTTCCGAATCATCAACCATGGCGACAACAATACTGCCGTTTTCTGCAATATCAGAACGCCGGATCAGCACCGTATCACCATCGAAAATTCCGGCTTCGATCATCGAGTCACCTTCAACTTCAAGGGCGTAGTGTTCACCGCTTCCCAAAATGCTGGCCGGAACATCAACCCCGCGATCAGAGTCCCGAAGGGCCTCAATTGGTGTACCAGCGGCGATTTTGCCATACAACGGCAGGTGAACCGCCTCGGCATTCTGATCAACAGCGGTACCCGGTATCTTGAACTGGCCCTTGATCACGTTCGGCGCGAATTCCTGCTTTGGTGGACTTTGAACCTGTCCGCCAGCGGTTGGTTGATCAAGGTTTTCCGGTAATTTCAACACTTCAAGTGCCCGCGCCCGGTGGGCCAAGCGGCGAATAAACCCGCGCTCTTCCAGGCCCGTAATCAGGCGGTGAATCCCGGATTTGGATTTCAGGCCCAGCGCATCACGCATTTCGTCAAAAGATGGTGAAATCCCGGAGTCGCGCAGGCGATTGTCGATGAAAATCAGAAGTTCGTATTGTTTCCGCGTCAGCATAAGATCATCCCCCCAAAGCAGCGAACAATAAACAGAACAAATAGAAAACGTTCACTGTTGTTCTACTTTAGTTCGCTTTTTGCGTCAAGTCTGTTGTTGCTTTATTCCGAAATATCGAAAATATTCCCAGAATACCGAAGGCTCAGAACCCGACCCGTCCCATGGATAAACGAATAATTTCAACACGTTCGCCCGCCTTGACAGGGACCGCGTGGGGCGGACGGACAACCAGACAGTCAGCCCGGGCAAACCGCGCCATCATTGAACTGTCCTGCACCTCAAACGGCAATGCCGACAGCGCCCCGTCTTCCGTTCGGCTCAGTTCCGCGCGGAGATAATCCTGACGTTGATCATTCTCGCCAAGATCACGCCCCAGAACCGCCGTTTCCTTCTGCCCACCGCCGCCGCCGACGCCAAGCATAATATCCATGGCAACCGTCAGGAAGACCACACAGGTCACGCCAGCTGAAACCGGGTTTCCCGGCAACCCAAGCACCGGAATACCGCCAAGGTGACCGAAAATCATCGGTTTTCCCGGACGCATGGCGACCTTGTAGAAATCAAGTTTCAGGCCTTTTTCGCCCATCACCTGCTGCACCAGATCATAATCACCAACCGACGCACCGCCGATGGTTATGATCAGGTCCATACCTTTGGTCGCCGCCAGCATTTCACGCAGCGATTCGACCGTATCACGGGCAATGCCAAGGTTTACCGGCTCTCCGCCAAGTGCCGTGATGTAACCCGATAGCGCCAAAGTGTTTGAACTGACGATCTGGTCCGGACCCAGCGGATCACCTGGCATCACGACCTCATCGCCGGTGGCAATTACGCCGACGCGCGGACGCCGGCGAACCTTGACCCAGGGCACATTCATCGCCGCCAGCAAACCAATGTCACGGGCGGACAACACGATGCCTTCATTAATCAGCACGTCACCGTATGAAAAGTCGAGGCCGGCCGGACGAACAAAACGACCGGCAGAAGAAGATTCCTTGATCAAAATCTGATCACCATCCACGTCGGTAACTTCCTGAATAACGATGGCATCGGCACCGGCAGGGATCGGTGCGCCGGTAAAAGTACGTACCGTTTGTCCCGACCCGACCTCACCATCAAACCCGTCACCGGCTTGTGATTCACCAATGCGGGTCAGGGTCACCGGAACGTTGGCAACATCTTCGGCACGAACCGCATATCCATCCATGGAAGACACGTCTTTTGGCGGTTGGGTAACCCGCGACGCAACGTTTTCGACAAGCACCCGTCCAAGTGCCTGATCAATCGAAATGGTTTCACATCCAATCGGTGCAAATCCGGCCCGTGTATTTTCCAGCGCCTGTTCAACGGAAATCATTTATTCAGCCTTATAAATCCCTGATTTTCCGCCCGATTTATGAACCAGTCGGATATCTGTCAATCGCATTCCCTTATCAACGGCCTTGCACATGTCATAAACCGTCAGTGCCGCCACCGAAACCGCCGTCAAGGCTTCCATCTCGACCCCGGTCTGCCCCTTGAGCTTGCAGGTCGCACTGATATCAACGGCATTGCGTTCCGGATCACAGACAAGTTCCACCTTCACCGACGTCAGCGCCAACGGATGGCACAACGGAATCAGGTCGGGGGTGCGTTTTGCACCCATGATCCCGGCCAGTTGGGCAACGCCCAGAACATCCCCTTTCCTGACCCCGCCTGCCATGATTTTGGTCAAGGTTTCCGGTTGCATGAGGACAGAACCCCTGGCTGTTGCCAGGCGTTCAGTATCCGATTTGTCAGAAACATCAACCATCACCGCGTTGCCATCGGCATCAATGTGGGTGAATTCCGCCATTGTCAGTCTCCACGGGTTAGAATTGTACGGACTGCCACTTCAACATCGTCCTGACGCATCAGCGATTCACCGATCAGAAAACAACTGGCCCCGGCCCGTGACATACGCGACAGATCTTCAGCCACGTATAATCCGCTCTCACTGACCAATATACGATCAGCGGGCAGGGAGGGGGCCAAAGTTTCGGTCATGGCAATATCGACGTCCAGCGTTTTGAGATTGCGGTTGTTGATACCGATCAGCCGGCTTTCCAGCCTGAGGGCGCGCTCCAGCTCATCTCCGTCATGAACCTCAACCAGAACATCCATGCCCTGTTCGATGGCCGTTTGCTCCAGTTCGGAAGCCTGCTGGTCGGTCAGGGCGGCCAGGATCAGCAAAATGCAATCCGCTCCCAGCGCTCTGGCCTCAACGATCTGGTAAGGATCAAGCATGAAATCCTTGCGCAGAGCGGGCAGGGATGTTGCCTGACGGGCCTGTTCAAGATAGGCATCATCACCCTGAAAATACGGAATGTCGGTAAGCACCGACAGGCACGTCGCACCGCCCGCCTGATAGGCTCTGGCCAGAGACGCCGGATCAAAATCCGCCCGGATCAGCCCCTTTGATGGCGATGCCTTCTTGATTTCGGCAATCAGCCCATACCGACCATCCTCAACAGTACGCTCAAGCGCATGAATGAACCCGCGCGGGGCCGTTGCCTGCTTGGCGGCAGCTTCGACCTCACCCAACGGTCGCCGCGCCTTGCAGGCAGCGATATGTTCCAGCTTGTCGTTACAGATGCGGGTTAAAACGTCACTCATGATGGCGGATTGGTAATCTCAACCAGTTTGTCGAACGAAGCCTTGGCGCGGCCATCATCAATTGCCGCTGCGGCAATCGCTACACCTTCCTTCAGATTGTCGGCCTTGTCGGCAACAATCAGGGCGGCGCTGGCATTAAACAGCACAACATCGCGGTATGCGCTCGGTTTTCCATCAAGCAGGTCACGAATGGCAACCGCGTTGACAGTACCATCTCCGCCTTTCAGCCCCTCCGGGTCGGCAATCGGAAGGCCAGCATCCACCGGCGACACTTCGAAAGTTGTTACCTTGCCATTTCTCAATTCCGCGACAAATGACGGCGCAGTCGTCGTCAATTCATCCAGTCCATCCAGACCATGAACTACCCAGGCGGCTTCGCACCCGAGATTATTCAGCGAATGTGCCATTGGCTCGACCCATTCTTTGGAGTAAACGCCGGAAAACTGACGTTTGACACCTGCCGGGTTTGCCAGCGGACCAAGGATATTGAAAATCGTGCGCACCCCAAGTGCTGCGCGAACGGGACCGACGAAACGCATGGCGCTGTGATGACGAGGTGCGAGCATAAAGCCGATGTTGGCCTCGCGAATGGATTGCTCGATCAGGGCAAAGTCCGCGTCAAGATTGACACCCAGCGTGGTCAACACATCGGCAGTGCCGGTTAATGACGACGCAGCCTTGTTGCCATGTTTGGCGATCGGCACACCACAGCCGGCGACAACCAGCGCGGCACCTGTCGAAATATTAAAAGTTCCGGCTCCGTCACCGCCGGTACCAACAATGTCGATGGCGTTATCCGGGGCGTTGATGCGTGCGGCTTTCGCCCGCATGGTCCGCACGGCACCGGTAATCTCATCGACCGTTTCACCGCGCAACCGAAGCGCCATCAGGAACGCGCCGATCTGGGATTCCTGGGCTTCACCGGACATGATGATGTCAAATGCGTTTTCCGCTTCCTCGACGCTGAGCGTTGCTCCGTCTGCGACGTGCGCCAGTACCGGTTTAAGATTGTCCGTCATGCCGCCTGCCTTTCGCCGGTCAAGTTGAGGAAATTCTGTAGCAATTTATGCCCATGCTCGGAGGCAATGCTTTCGGGATGAAACTGAACGCCGTGGATATTCAGATCATTATGGCTGACGCCCTGAATAACGCCGTCATCGCTTCTCGCCGTCACCGTCAGACAAGACGGGACTGAATCGGGATCAATGGTTAGTGAATGATAACGTGTGGCTTCAAAGGGAGAGGGAATATCCTGAAATACACCGCTGCCGTCATGGTCAATTGCACTGACCTTACCGTGCATGGGTTTTGGCGATCGAACGATTCGGGCGCCAAATACCTGTCCGATACACTGATGACCCAGGCAGACACCGAATATCGGAAACCGGCCAGCGGCCCGTTCAACCAGATCCAGACAAATTCCGGCCTTGTCGGGGTCACAGGGTCCGGGCGAAAGAACAATGCCGTCGGGGCCAAGCGCCAGCACTTCATCGACGCTAACAGCATCATTCCGATGCACTACAACGTCTACCCCAAGTTCACCGATATAATGAAACAGATTGTAGGTAAAGCTGTCGTAGTTATCGATTAATATAAACATTTCAATTCGTTAACTTGCATTCCCAACTTTTTACATGAGATTTTGACAAGTTCCTCCAACATTAAATTCTCTCGACACAATTATCGGCGTCACAATGCCGCCCGCTCACCAAACCGTCAAGCTTGGAGACAGTTACGCCGGCAGGTGATTCTTAACGTTATTTGCTTTCAAAAATATTGCCTTCTATCCATTGACCTTACAGTTACTGGAAGCATAATATAAACCTTTCACTCAAGTAGAAGGTTTATCATGGACGGTTCAACGCCCCCCGGTTCGGGAAACAAGCAGGCCATCAAGTTAACCATTTCAGGCATGACCTGTGCAGGATGCGCGGGCAGAGTGGAGCGTGTTATCACAAAAGTTCCTGGTGTTTTGGACGCTACGGTCAATCTGGCGACTGAGCAGGCATCTGTTGAGGTCACGCAAGGTGTAGCGGACATACAGTCAAGGTTGATTGACGTGGTTGAAAAGGCCGGGTTTTCCGCCACCCCTGTTGCACTTCAAACAGTTTCCATCCCACCCCTTACTCTGGCCGTATCCGGTATGACGTGCGCCGGGTGCGCGGGCAGGGTCGAGCGCGTGCTCAAGGAAATTTCCGGCGTTTCAGACGCGGTCGTTAATCTGGCGACGGAACGGGCGTCGGTTGAGGTCAACTCGCCGGATGCTGGATTGGCTGACAGATTGATCAGCGCCATCGAAGATGCCGGGTTTACAGCTGACCTGATCGATACTGATCTTCAATTGATCCATTCAACAGCTATTGAAACTCCCAATGCCGACAGTTACGTCCTTGCCCGGGTAGCTTTTTCGACGATTCTGACTTTGCCGTTTTTTGTCCAGATGGGGGTGATCTTAACGCCCTGGCATTTTGAGCTGACTCCGTGGTGGCAATTCGCTCTGGCGACACCGGTACAGTTTATCGCCGCCAGTCGTTTTTATCGCCCCGCCTGGTACGCGCTTAAGGCCGGCAGCGGCAACATGGACCTGCTTGTTGTGCTGGGTACACTTTCAACGTGGGGACTGAGTACCTATCTGCTTATAAATGCAGATGAACCGGTCCTGTATTTCGAAGCGTCTGCCGCTGTTATCACACTCGTACTGTTGGGCAAATGGCTGGAATCACGGGCAAAATCCTCCTCAGCCTCAGCAATCAAAAGCCTGATGGCGCTGCGTCCGGAAACCGCACGCGTGCAGCGCGACGGCAATGAAATCGAAATCCCCATCTCAGACGTCCGGGTTGGCGATATGACGGTTGTCAGGCCCGGCGAACGGATTCCGGTCGACGGTGTCATTGTTGAAGGCGCCAGCCATGTTGACGAAGCGCTGATCACCGGTGAAAGCCTGCCGGTCGCCCGGGAGGCGGGAAATCCGGTAACCGGCGGGGCTGTCAATGGCGAAGGCATGTTGCTCATTGAAACAACGGCCGTGGGACAGGATTCAACGTTGTCGCGAATTATTCACCTGGTCGAGGAAGCGCAGGCCGGGAAAGCACCTGTACAACGCCTTGTTGATCGTATTTCTCAAATATTCGTCCCCGTGATTATTGCAATAGCCGTGCTCACCTTTGGCGGATGGATGCTGGCCGGGCACACCTTCGAAGGTGCGCTGATTAACGCGGTCACTGTGCTGGTCATCGCGTGTCCGTGTGCCCTTGGACTGGCCACACCAACAGCGATAATGGTCGGCACCGGCGTTGCCGCACGAAACGGTATCCTGATCCGTGATATCAAGTCACTGGAGCGGGCACGACAGGTCACGTCCGTGATTTTCGACAAAACCGGGACGTTGACCGAGGGTCGGCCACAGGTTTCCGGGCTATGGGCAGCCAACGGCGATGAAGCAGAATTATTGCAGTTATGCGCATCTGCGCAACAGGGGAGTGAACACCCTTTGGCAAAAGCCGTACTCGACAAAGCCGGAGAAGCAGGAACCAGCCTGTTGGCAGTATCGTCCTTCAAAAGCCTACCCGGTCGGGGTTTGTTGGCTAATGTTGGCGCTTACAGTCTGCTGATCGGATCCAGACGCCTGATGCAGGAACACAATATCAATACAGAAACGCTCGACCCATACGCGGAGACCAGCCAGTCAGAAGGCAAGACCTTGCTATGGGTCGCTTCCGAGAACTCGTCCGGACTGATCGGACTGATTGCGCTTAGCGATACCCTGCGCACCTCCTCACCCGCCGCCGTTCGTCAGTTGAACGGGGCCGGGATCAAGACCGTGATGTTATCTGGTGACAACCGGCAAAGCGCCGAAACCATTGCCGCATCCTGCGGCATAAAGACGGTCATCGCCGACGTCCTGCCAGATGAAAAAGCGGATCATGTCATTGCTATGCAGAATAGCGGTGAACGGGTGGCCATGGTCGGCGACGGGCTGAATGATGCGCCGGCGCTCGCAGCGGCGGATATCGGTATCGCCATGGGCACAGGGACCGATGTCGCCATGGAAACGGCAGGAATAACGCTCATGCGGGCGAATCCGACGCTGGTTGGCGATGCCCTGAGCATTTCATCGGCAACCTATAACAAGATCCGCCAGAACCTGTTCTGGGCGTTTATATACAACATTATTGCCATTCCGCTCGCCGCACTTGGTCACCTGAGCCCGGTTATCGCCGGAGCGGCCATGGCGATGAGCAGTGTATCTGTGGTTTCAAGTTCGCTGCTGCTCAAGCGCTGGCGGAGAAGGGGAGCAAAGATATGAAAATCGGAGCTCTGGCCCAGCAGACCGGATTGCCAGCAAAAACAATCCGTTATTATGAAAGTATTAGGCTGATCGCAAACCCGGTACGGGCGCAGAATGGCTATCGAAATTACAATGACAACGACGTTGCGACACTTAAATTCATCTGCCGGGCCAGAGGATTGGGGTTTTCAATCAAGCAGGTTGCAGAACTTCTGGCATTGTGGAATGACCGCGATCGAACCAGCGAAAAGGTCAAATCGCTTGCCATTGATCACATTCGAGAGGTTGAAGGCAAAATTACCGAACTGGAAAGCCTGCGTACAACGCTGCTTGATTTGACTGAACGCTGTCACGGCGATGATCGACCGGAGTGTCCCATTCTGGACAGTCTGGCTGATCTCGAATAGGGGAAATTTGAGAAATTAAGCGGGTGTTCAGTTGGTCTGAAGAGATCAGGCGACCATCGATTTACGGCGTTCAACTTCCATAAACTCAGCCGACCGGCGGCGGCGGCGATCCGGGCCGAAGAAGGAACTGGCGCGGACGAAGGGGCGGTTGCTTTCAATAACACTGACAATGCGCATATAAATTTGCTTGGCCGAAATCGGTTTCGCCAGAAATTCGGTCGTTCCGGTATCACGGGCCGTAAGAACGTGGCTGAGTTCAGTGTTTGCAGTAATCACAATCACTGGAACATAAGGATTGGGGCTGTCTTCGTCCTGACGGAGTTTGCGCAGGAACGCCATGCCATCAAGACCATGTGTCCAGTCACTGAGCACAATATCGATCGGGAAGTTCATAAACATATCCCAAGCCCTGTCCGGGTCAGGCGTACTTTGAACGGTTGGCACACCAAATTCCCGAAACACATCGGTCAACAGTTGACGAACCAGTATGTGTTTTTCAAGAACCAGGATATTTAGTCCCGAAATATCATACGCAACTGCTGTCACTTGCCCCTCCGGCTTACAGACAAAACTTCAACTGATGCCTGTATAAATGCTTTACCTTACTGTTTCCTGACACAATAAATAGCCATCGACGACGCAATTATTATAGCAGAATTGCGTTGAAATTTAAACTGCGGAGGTCTCAGAATATTTATTTTCTACCGGTCTATGACAGAACGATGTTTTTTGTCACACCTCCAAAAATATTTTTCCACGGACGATACCGCAGCCAAATTATCCAGATCAAATGACATATAGAGGATACACGCATACGGGACTGGGCAGCCTATGAACAATTTCATTCAAGCAATGTAAAGGTCGCCTAATATTGCCAGATCCTCCTTTTAAACAAAGGTAAAATATGTCTACGCTACCACAGTTGTGCGAATTAAAATCCGGCAAGAATCAGTCTGGCATGGTGTAATTATGAAACCGTCTGTTAACACAGTTTGTTTGTGATGAGAAAAATCAAAGAATCCAATCCAGACACTGATGAAGTGATGCCAGAATGGGACGGAAGTGTTTACCGTTTCCTGATTTGCTTTACGCTGACAATAGCAGTGATACTTGGTGGAGTCGTGTACCTTACCGCAGAAAATGCCGACCCGTATCCTGATGAAATCAATCTCACCAACCTGAGCCCAGATGAATTTATTGTTATTAATCAACTTGAAGAAAATTATATAACAGAGCTTAAAGTTCGTCATGCCAGCACAGCACCAGCTCCGCAAACTGGCGTGTTTGGGAGTCACGCAATTGCTGGGTTTTCAGCAAAAAGTGCTGGAAAATCTCAGGGGCAGTTTTTCAATTATGGAGTAACTCATCTTGGGCTCCCCGAAATTCGAGCGTTTCTTGCTTACCTAAAAAATCAAAATAAACTACCGACGAAAACGGTTTTTATCGGTTTGCATCATCCTCACACAGCGAATTTTCTCCATATTACCCAATTTATTCGTGAACTGCCGACTAAAATATACCTTCTGCATGGGGGCGAACGCCTGACTAAAAATGTCAGACGTGCGCTGCGGCAATTTGGATTGCAGATCAGAGAGCGACTGGATTGGCGAAAGCTGCTATATGTGCTGATCGACACATGCCCCCCCGTATATGGTGTAACTGACCCAACAAACGTAACGCAGCCGAGACCTTCTCACCCTGCGACGCAAGGCACACTTACGTGGTTGATGGAAACTCTGGGCGGAGTTACACCCGCAGCCGCCTGTCCCGAAGCTTCGGGATTGGCAGGGGACGGTCGTGATTTGCGATGGATAAAAAAGCCTGAAAAACCACTTGAGCTTAATGCATCGACAGTTTCTCCGGTATCTGTGGCTGGAGGGCATAAGAAAATCCTCTCCCTTATGAGAGAAATCAATGATTATGCATCTGAGGATCGCCGGATTGTGTTCTTCATTCCTCCAGTCTATGAAGCCAATCGAAATAGCCCACAATACAGCTTGATGGACACTGTTGTTTTGACCGCAAAAAACCAAGGGATGACTGTCATTGATGATCGAAGAAAATATACTGATAGCTCGTTTTACTACGACTACATGCATCCAAATGAACGTTATTTTATGGCGCTTGCCAATAGGGTGGCAAATTTGCCATGAATTTTAGTACATCAGAATTTCTTTTTATTTTTCTGCCCTTCAGCATCATATTATTTTATACAGTACCGCCGTTTTTGCGTTTGGCTGTAATGACGGCATCTTCACTCTTTTTTTATGGCATGTCCGGCGATTTGGCGTTGGCATTATTGGTCACGACCATCTCAGTCTCGGCCCTCTCTGCCTTCATTGTAAAACGATGGTCGGCAAAATGGATCCTATACGGTGCGATTGCGGTACCCTTAGGGTTTCTTTTCCTTTTCAAGTATTTAGGCTTTTCTCTGGATGTATTGGGCACTGGCCCGGAGGTTCGCGGGCAACTGAACTTTATCCTGCGATATGTTCTGCCGGCGGGCATCAGTTTCTACACTTTTCAGGTCGTTTCATATTTGATTGATGTGCATGACGGTGTGGTTATGCCAGAAAAAAATCCGATCAAACTGGCCGCGTTTATAAGCTTTTTCCCGCAGTTGATCGCAGGGCCAATTCTTCGATTTGATCAGATATCACCGCAACTGGATCGTATTTCCAGGGTGCGGAAATTACGCCCCGCGCTAAAAAATGCCATCAAATACCTGTCATACGGTCTAGCATATAAAATCTTGTTTGCGGATGTATTGCGATCACTACATGAACAGCACCAGTTGGCGTCCAGCGGTGCTTTGGACGTTATATTTGCGATCTTCAGCTACAGCTTGATTATTTATTATGATTTCTGGGCGTATTCCCTGATGGCTATGGGATTAGCTAAATTATTCTGTATAGATCTTCCCCGGAATTTCCGTGAACCTTATATGTCCACATCACCAAAGGATTTCTGGCGTCGCTGGCACGTTACTCTTTCCTATTGGTTACGCGATTACCTTTATTTTAGATTGGGTGGAAACGTTGCTTACTTGCGAAATATGGCGATTGTTTTCATTGCATGCGGCATATGGCATGGCGCGGGCTGGAATTTTCTAATATGGGGGGCCTATCATGCCGGATTGGTAATTTTATACCATCTGACACGCGATTTTTGGGACCAACGCCACCAGCTCTTCAAAATTACCGCTACATTTATTCTCGTAAGTTTGGGATGGCCTCTTTTTTATCTGGATTTTGAGGGTTTCCTTACGATGATGACAATCTTGTTTTCATTGACGAAAGGAGATGGCGCACTCCAATACGGAACATTCGGGTGGGGTTACTTATCATTGGTTGCGATATGGACGTTCGCTTTTCGTGAAGATCGGTGGCTCTTCAACGATAAAAATCACGCCATCTCCGACAATCCCGTTGTGATTGGTATCCTGTTTTCGATATCGGTAGTGTTCCTGTATTTTAGTCGGACCTTCATTTATTTCAATTTTTAGAGATTCATCCACTCAGTAAATATGAGGAAATTATAGCCAGTCCGACATCTTACTTCAGAGCTGGACAAAAGGTGTTAAAGCGCTTTTCTTTCCGACCTGCGCGACATGCCGGTTACAGACAATGCAGGAGCCCGTAGTGGCCAAAAAGAAATCGATGCCACAAAAAATTCGGCCAAACATCAAGCATCAGGTTATTCTTGTGATGCTGGCGTTTGCGGGTATTGGTATTGGTTACGGCGTTGGTTTTATATTCAAGAAGCCTCCACCGGAACCTGCAAAAAATGCCGTTTCCTCAATTGATACGCCAGCTAGGCCGACAATCGATACGCCAAAATATGCGCCGGAATCCGGAATATCAGCCCCGTCTCCGGTTCTTCCGGAAATCGCCGCCCAATCCTCTGGTCAGGAGAAGGTCCGCGCCTATGAGGAAGCCCTGCCGGATAATATCGTCGAAGGAGCAATCCCGCCAATCATTTCAATCATTCCAATCAAACCGACGTTACCTCCGCCTCCGTTGGGGCAACAGAACCTTCCAAACCAGACTGAACAGGCCACCGACAAGACTCAGGCAACCCAAACCATATCGTCTGATCCCGCCGAACAGGCTTCGTTTCGCCCTGACCAGCAAACAAACCAACCCTCATCCGATGCGTTACTACCAACACCAGCTGCCATCCGTACCTGGCAAATCAATGCCTTGCCGTTCAAGGTCGATTCCCGGCCCAAGATTGCCATTGTCATTGACGATATGGGGGTTGACCGGGGGCGCTCCACTCTTGCTGTTGCACTACCAGCACCACTGACAATGTCCTATCTGACCTATGGTCGCGATCTCGCAACACAAACGGCCAGCGCCCGCAAAGCCGGACATGAACTGTTGATGCATATGCCGATGGAGCCCTCCAGCACCACTTTTGATCCGGGACCCAACGTTCTTTTGAGCGGTATGGATGAGACAGAGCTTATCCGCAATCTGCGCTGGAATCTGGACCAGTTTGACGGATATGTCGGCATCAACAACCACATGGGCAGCCGCTTCACCTCCGACTACAAAGGCATGCTCAGTGTGCTGAAAGAACTGAATAGCCGGGGCCTGATGTTTCTTGATTCACTGACGTCCGCAAACTCAAAGGGATCCAGAGCCGCCAGAACCACCGGCGTGCCGCATCTGGTACGGAACGTTTTCCTTGATCATGAAGATGATCTGGACGCTATAAACAGTCGGTTGCGTGATACAGAACTTCTGGCGCTGAAACAGGGTCACGCCATCGCTATTGGCCATCCGCGTGACAATACGCTGGTCGCCCTGACTTCGTGGCTGGAGACGATTGAATCCAAAGGGTTTCAACTGGTTCCGCTCACCGCATTGCTAAAAATTGGGCCAAAAACAGTCGCCGAGCAGGATTAATCCGGATTAGTCTCCGTCGGTGGCAAAGCGCACGGCTTCTTCTGCGGCGCGGACAAGGGCTCGGGCTTTGTTGATGGATTCCTGATACTCGAACTCCGGTTCACTATCAGCGACAACACCGCCACCGGCCTGAATATAAAGGGTTTCATCCTTGATCACCGCCGTTCGGAGCGCAATGCAGGTATCCATATCGCCATCAGCACCAAAATATCCGATGCAACCTGCGTAGATTCCGCGCCGTTCGGGTTCTAGCTCGTCGATGATCTCCATCGCCCGGACTTTTGGGGCGCCGGAGACGGTTCCCGCCGGAAACCCGGCCAGCAGGGCATCGATGGCATCGTACCTGTCAGTATCCAGTTCGCCCTCAACGTTCGACGCGATATGCATGACATGGGAATAGTATTCAATCATGAACTGATCCGTTGGTGTGACAGTGCCGACCTTGGCAACACGCCCGACATCATTGCGACCCAAATCAAGCAACATCAGATGTTCAGCCCGTTCTTTCGGATCGGATAGCAGATCTTCAGCCAGTGCGGCGTCTTCTTCCGGCGTCGCACCGCGCTTGCGCGTTCCTGCCAGTGGTCGAAGGGTGATCTTGCCGTCCCGTACCCTGACCAGAATTTCTGGACTGGAGCCGACAATGGAAAACGCACCGAAATCGAGAAAAAACAGAAATGGTGACGGGTTCAGGCGTCTGAGAGAACGGTAATAGGATAGCGGAGACAGTTTGAACGGCAGACGGAATCGTTGCGACGGCACGATCTGGAAGGCATCTCCGGCGTGAATATAGTCAACAGCCTTCCTGACCATCCCGTGGAACTGTTCGCGGGTCATGTTGGATTGCGGTTCCGGTAGTTCCGTCTGTTCTTCCGCCTGACCGGCGCGCTTCGGCACGGAGCGGTCAAAGTCTTCGACAACCTGACGCAGCCGTTCCTTGGCACTGGCAAGGGCGGCATCAGCCGTACCAGCTGACCCGTTGGCCCAGACCGGGGTGACGATCGTTACCGTATCTTTCAGCGCATCAAATACCGCCATTACGGTCGGGCGCAGGAAAATGCTGTCCGGCACGCCCAGAACGTCCGGGTTATTGTCGGGGAGTTTTTCGGCCAGACGCACGGTATCGTAAGCCATGTAGCCGACCAGTCCCGCAGCCATCGGCGGCATGTCGACGGGCAACTCGATCCAGCTTTCCGCCTGAAGGGTGCGCAATGAGTCAAGTGCTCCGGATTTTTTACCGACCGGACAGGTGCTAAAGGCGTCTTTGTCGTTGTCTGCCTGGCGATTGATTTCGGCGCACTCGCCAAAACAGCGCCAGATTACATCGGGATTCAAGCCTATGAATGAATAACGTCCACGAATGGCCCCGCCTTCCACAGATTCCAGAAGAAAGCTGTTGGCCCGACCACGAACGATTTTAAGCATCGCCGAAACAGGTGTTTCAAGATCGGCAACCAGCGTCGTCCAGACAACCTGTGCCTTGCCAGCGGCATAAGTTTCGCCAAACGCTTGATCGTCAGGGAACGTTTTCATTGTTACTGAGTGGCGTACATCTGGTTAACCAGCGCCTGATTGACCTTGACGCCATATTGGTCACGTAGTGACGTGCCCAACTGGGCAATGACATCGCCTTTCAATGCGGAACCCAATTCGTCAGCCAGCTTTTTCAGCCCATCGGTGTCAGTGCCCGGCGTAACCGCAATCACCTCTTTCATCCGGGCAATCTGATAACCTTCCGGCGAACGTTCCAATGCCGCCTGTCCGGGTTTCAGCTCGAACACTTTTTTGACCAGTTCGCCCTCCAGTTCGGAAACCTGTCCCTGATCCGTACGGGTGAATGGTTTGCTCGCTTTAAATGCCAGATCAAGTTCATCGGCAACGGATTGAATATCTGCGCCTGAATTCAGGCGCTCAACCGCTTTTTCCGCCAAACTCCTGGTTTTTTCAGCCCGTTCGGCCGCTTTCCACGCGGCGATAACCTGATCGCGAATTCCTTCCAGTGGACGAAGGGCAGGGGCGGTTACACCATCAACACGAACGATGAAAAACCCTTCCGGTCCGGATTCCAACAACTGGCTTTCCTCACCTTCCTGAACACCAAAAGCCGCCTGAATGAAAGCCCCGTCCGATGGCGTTCCTTCTACCGGTGATCCGGCCATATTCAGTCCCTTGCGGTCAATGGCAGCGATGGTCTGAATTTGCAGCCCCAGGCTTTGCCCCGCCTCTTCAATCGTCGCCCCGCCCCCCAGATGGTCCTCCAGTCGGTTGGAAAGATCAAACAGACTGTCGATAGCCTTCTCCTTGGCCAAATCCGTTTTTACCTGCTCGCGAACCTGATCAAGGGTCTTGTTGCCTCCAGCCTGAATTTCAGTGGCCTTGAACAAATGCCAGCCAAAGGCACTTTTTATGGGCTCAGAGACAGCCCCTTCGCCAATCGCAAAGGCAGCCGTCGCCAGATCCGGCAGCATGTCGCCCTTGCCGATTGTGCCCAGATCGATGGTTCCTTCATCGTGTCCGGCGATTTCCTTTGCAACGATGGCAAAATCCCGTCCTTCAGCCAGCAGCCTGTGAGCTTCGTTGGCCTTGTCTTCGGTATCCAGAATCATTTGAAAAACATGACGCTTTTCCAGTGTCGTGAACTCTCCGGCGCGGGCCTCGAAACTTTCAAGAATGGCGTCTTCGGTAATATCGATCTCTTTCGCCAATGCCTCGGCTTCCAGTCGAACAAGGGTCAGTTTACGGTATTCCGGAGCGGTGAATTGTTCGGCTTTATCCTTATGAAAGGCTTCAAGTGCCGCTTGCGTCGGCTCGACGATACCCTGAACGGCAGCATCTTCAACAAGCATCACCTCCACCGTCCGCTTTTCGTTACGATAGGCATAAATGCTGTCGACCAGCGCTTTCGGCGCGCTGATCCCGGCAGTCAGGCTGTCCGCAAAATGCTCAATTCCCAGATCACGGCGCAATTCACTGATATAGCTGCCTTCGTTCATGCCGTTGGACTGCAACATGCGATTGAAGCGGTCACGGTCGAATCTACCCCCCAGCCCCTTGAACACTTCGGCGTCGCGTATCTCTGCACTGATCAGATCGTCACTGATCGCAACGCCAAGGCTGTCTGCACCCTCGGTCATCAGGGCACGGGCGACGAGTTCATTGAGAGAGGCATTGATCAGGCCAAACTGGCGCGCCTGCTCAATGGTAATCTGGTTGCCAAAAACCGAACGAAGCTGGTTCATCTGCATCTGGACGCGGCGCTGTAACTGGTTCGGGGCAATTTCCTGATTGCCTACCGAAGCAACAAAGTTGCCGGAGATCGCCGGACTGAGCCAGTCCTGAATTCCCCAGGCACCAAAACTGATGATCAACAAAATAAGGAGACCCTTGATAACCCAGGAGCCGGTTTGTTTGCGTAACGTTGAGAGCATGGCTGTTTACATCCGTTGTTCGGAACACGACTGAAAGCGGCGGCATCATAAGTGGGCAGAAGGGGGCTAGCAATGCCGGAATGGTTTCGGGTTCAGTCATTTTCCCAAACTTTGGACGATTATTGCCAACTTTCATGTTCAGCCTCACCAGTCAATGTGCTATTGCTCGCCCGCACCCGAAGTTCAATCGTATATGGATACCCTGAAATGACTGCACCCCGCCGCCCGATGATTGCCGGAAACTGGAAAATGAACGGTCTCAAGGCCGATGGCCGCAAACTTGCCTCAGCACTTGCCCGACGCATGAAAAAATTGAAAAAACCGGCGTTTGAAATGCTGGTTTGCCCGCCGTTTCCGTTAATCGGCCTGGCTGGCGAAACGATCAGGGGTTCAGGCGTCAAACTCGGTGCACAGGATTGCCACAGTAATGCCTCAGGCGCCCATACGGGAGATGTCAGCCCGGAATTGTTGAAAAATATGGGCTGTAAATACGTTATTGTCGGTCATTCCGAACGGCGCACAGATCACAACGAAAAAGATGCGGATGTCAAAGCCAAAGCCGAAGCCGCGTTGCGGGCCGGTCTTGGGGCGATTGTCTGTATCGGCGAGACATTGAAACAACGCGAAGCCGGGCGCGCCATGAGCGTCAACAGAAAGCAGCTTCAGGGGTCACTGCCTGAAGCTGCCAATGCCAAAAACACGGTGATTGCCTACGAGCCGGTCTGGGCCATCGGTACCGGCAAAGTCGCAACACCCGAGCAGGCGCAGGATGTTCACGCCGTTATCCGCAAAGAACTGGTGAATATACTTGGCGAAAAAGAAGCCGCGAAAATGCGCATCCTTTACGGTGGTTCCATGAAACCGGGCAACGCCAAAGAATTGCTTGCCTTACCGGATGTCGACGGTGGCCTGATCGGTGGTGCTGCGCTAAATGCCGATGATTTCTGGGCAATTGCCGAAGCTGCCGGTTAATATCAGTACTCCTTGGTATAAGCCTCAGTCATCATAGCGAATGTCGCCGAGCGAAAATTTAATTTCGTTACCTTCCGTATCACGACCATCGCCGCTGCCA
>JAJFIJ010000046.1 GCA_021775105.1 Rhodospirillales bacterium
GCAAATAGTGCCAGCAATTGGGGACGTGACCAACCGGTCTCAAGATAATTGATGATTGTCGGTTCGTAGCCGGCAGCCCTTATGATGTCGACAACATTGCGTGATGTTCCACATTCGGGATTGTGATGAATGACCACTGGAAAAAATTCATTCACGCTTTCTACTCCTTGATCAGCTCAATGTTTGTATCCCTTAGGCGACGGCGCGCCAACGATCCGCGATCAGCTTTTTGCGCACGCGGTTGAGGAAATCGGTCAAATCTTCTTTTCGTACGCCGTCACTGTTCAAAAGCAACTGGATGATAGAATCGTCGAGTAATTTCTGTAGATTTGGTTCATCTCTGTGGCAGAGACAGCGTACCAGCGTCTGGTTGCGTGTCATGATAACATCCTCCTTTAGATCCTTCGTTTTGTGGCAAGAGGATAGAGTCGGGATGTGGCTATTTGATGACACCATGATGATACTTTGATGCCATTACGCAACTGGTTTCTCGATGGCAGTCGAATGTTCGAGATGAGTCAATCCGCTTGTATTGTGAAAGGCCCATCGATTTGACCTTGGCCTCATTAGCCGTTTTGCCGAGGCGCAGATCGCCGAATTTAGAGTACGCGATCCAGTGCTGTGATCAGCCGGTCGACTTCATCCATGGTGTTGTAATGGGCCATTGAGCAGCGCACCACGCCATCATTTGCATCTTCGATGCCAAGGGCTTCAATCAACCGCTTGGCATAAAAATGACCGCTGCTGATGGCAACCTTGTCACGTTGAACGATCTGCGGGATATCGGCGGATCGTTTGCCTTCCGCCAGGATCGAGAACGTTGCCGCGCGCTGGTTCTTGTGGGCGGTGTTACGGCCGATCAGGCGAACGCCCGGCTTGCTGTCAATAAAGTCGATGAATTTCTGCGCCAGCTGTTCTTCGTGCCATCCAGCAATCGCGTAAACACCCTTGACTCGTTCAAACAGTGAATTTGCCCGTTCGGGGAAGTGACGATCTGACAGGGCTTCGAAATAGTCGGTAATCCCCGCGAGGCAGGCAATGGATTCATGGTTGGGCCCGGCCGGATTGAGTTTCGATGTGGTCTGGTCTTCGCCGATGAAATAGTGGTACTGACCCCTGGCTTCCAGCAGGCGATCACGTTTGCCGTACAGACACCCCATGTGTGGGCCGAAGACCTTGTAGTAACTGAAGACATAAAAATCGACATCCCAGGCTTTGACATCAACCTCGCGATGCGGTGCATAAGCGACGCCATCAACACAGACCATAGCCCCGGCGTCGTGGACCTTGCTGGTGATCAGCGGAACATCGTTGATGTCGCCGGTGATGTTGGACACGTGCGGGAAGGCGACCAGTCGGGTGCGGTCACTGAGCAGGCGATCCAGCAGGTCGATATCCAGCTCAGCCGTTTCCGGATTGACCGGCCATTCGATGATTTTGATGCCGAACTCCGCCAGTCTGCGCCAGGAGCCTGAATTCGCCTCGTGGTTCAGGTTGGTGACGATAATCTCATCGCCTTCTTTCCACTGGTGACGCAACGCCTGCGCCAGCACGTAGACGTTGATAGAGGTTGAGGCTGAAACAACGATCTCATCGCTGTCCGCACCAATCATTTCTGCCATCAGCCTGTGACCCAGATCCATCCGCTCTTTCGCCTTCGCAGAGGGTCCGAAGCTGGCGCCCGGCTGGACCTGGTTTTCGGTCATATAGGAGGTCATCCGCTGGATTACGGAATTGGGGACAAAGGCACCGCCCGCATTCTCGAAAAAAGCCCAGTCCCAACAGACATTGGGGAACTGCGAACGTGCGAAATGGACGTCAAATTCAGGTGTCTTGCTCACGGAGATAATCCTTGTTTGAAAATGCGGGTAGGAGGTCGCGGTGGTGGCGTTTATCCGGCGCCGAACATCGCCAATGCCATGACGGCATCTGCGGTCCGGCTGGGGTCATCGGTGAATTTGATACCAATGGTTCCCTTGGAACACCAGACGGCAATGGCGGTAAATTTTCCAATCTTGTCGAGATCGAGGACGATATCGGTGTTTGAGGCAACGGCAGATCCGGATTTCAGTTTTGCGCCGCCCGGCGAAATATCGAGGATGGCGCAGTCTTTGACGTCGTCATGGATCACAAACCGGGCTTGAAACGCGGTTGATTTACGTTCTTCCCGTCTCAGATTGGAATAGTCGGAATTGGGCATCCAGCGGGGTTCCTGTTGAAGTTTCACTGCATAACGTAGCGTTCAGTCGGGTCGGCTGGCAAGGTGGAAACGTCGAACTTGAAAATCAATCCGGATATGGATTTAACCTGCGGCCTGTCCGGCGGGGTTGTCTTTCATGTCGTGGTCAAACATTTCCCCCTGTTTTTTGCCTGCCAGCAATTGTCGAGCCCGGGCGTAGCCGGGGTCGTGCCAGAATATCAGACATCCGTTACACCCCTTTCCGCAACAGCCTTCCATGCCGATCCTCGGTGTTTTTGGGCGGCGGGCTGAATTCTTGATGGCTTGAGAGTCTTGCAAGGCATCGCGACGACTTGCGTAGGCCGCCTCTGAGCCACCGCCCATTTCAAGGCGTCTGGTTTCCTGATCCAGTTTCAGGCGGTCCCATTGTTCACGGGTCAGGGCCTTTTCCTTGCGCAGGACCGTCATTGGCGGGATGCGGTCTTTCAGCATTGCCGGATCCTCGTGATCGAACAGGGCGAACGGGACCCGGAACAGGGGTTCGTGTCCGGCGTTGATGACCTGGTTAATTTTGCCGCTGGCAGCATGCTCAAATTCATAAATCCTGAGCAGTATGGTGTCGCTTTCGTTTGGTGGAACGAACTCCAGAACGTCGCCGGCTTCGAGCTTGTTTTTGCCTTCGATTATGAACGCATCGTCTTCAACGGATTTGACCATACCGGCAAACTCCCAGCCGCCGATGGTCGAGGTGTTCTCAAACCCGTGTGCATGATTGCTCAGACGACCTTCGTGAAAGGCGTAGGTGTATCCTCTGTTCGGAACCGTCAGCAGCTCATCCATATAGTCTTCGGCCGACCAGTTGTCCGGATCGCGATACCAGTCGTCTATCGCCATGCGGTAGGCGCGGGCAACGATGGCGACGTAATATATACTTTTGCCGCGCCCCTCGACTTTCAGGGAGTCAACGCCGATGCCGAGCAGGTCATCAAGCTTCGGCATGATGCAGAGGTCTTTGGAATTGAGAATGTAGGATCCCCGCTCATCTTCTTCTATCGGCATGAATTCACCAGGCCGGACTTCTTCCTCGAGCAGGAATTCAAACAGGTCGAGATTTTCTTCGGTCAGGCGAAGTTCCTTGCTGGTGCCGTCTTTGAGGCGCATGTGAACCTTGTATTTCCAGCGGCAGCTATTGGCGCAGGCCCCCTGGTTGGCGCCACGCTCAGCCATGAAGTTGGACAACAGGCAACGACCGGAATAGGTCATGCACATGGCCCCGTGAACGAACGCCTCAAGCTTGATGTCCGGGCAACGCTGACGGATTTCGGACAACTCGGTAAACGACACCTCACGCCCGAGCACACAGAGTTTGGCTCCCTGATGCTGCCAGAACTTGACCGACTGCCAGGAACAGACATTGGCCTGTGTCGAGACGTGTAACTCAAGCTCCGGGGCGTGCTGTTTGACGAACATGAAGACGCCGGGATCGGCGACGATCAGGCCATCTGGCTGAACGCGGCGGGCGGTGTCGACATATTCAGGTAATTTGTCGATATCCTTATTGTGTGAAAACAGGTTGAGGGTGAGATAAACACGCTTGCCATGTGCGTGAGCAAATTCAATCCCCTCGACGACGTTTTCAAGTGTGAATTCGGACTTGCTGCGAAGCGACAGATCGGGCGTGCCGAGATAAACCGCATCGGCTCCGTAGAGCACGGCAACTTTAAGCTTGTCCAGCGACCCCGCCGGCATCAGCAATTCAGATTGTCTGTGCGTCTCGGTCATCCCGGGTTCCCATCCGTTCGTCGGTAAAGACCTACATAAACTATGGGTATTTGTACATCTGTTTGCGTGGATAATTTCCCAAAATCTGGTCAAGAACGGGCCTAGTCAAGAATATCTGTCGGTACCGGGGTATGATCATAAACCTGCGTGTTGAGAATGGCGTCTTTCCCTCCAAGTGTCTCAATCCGCCGGTTCTGATCATCGAAGGCCTGACGGTTGGCGTTGTCCGGATCACAAAACTGATTGAGGGTCAGGCGAAGTCCGGCCCGCAGATCGATTGTTTCAGGCGAACTGCCAAGATCATGGTCTTCGTCCGGATCGTCATGGAGGTCGAATAACTGGTCATCGTATCCCGGATAGACAATGTATTTCCAACGGCCCTGACGCAGCATAAACATCCCGGTTATCGAACCGCCATCGTGATATTCACTAAAAACAGGTCGCTCCGGATCGGCAAGGGCCGGATCAAGCAGAGAGATTGACCCTGATCCGGTTGAAGGGCGGTCCAAGCCTGCGGCGTCAATCAGTGTGTCGCGCACATCAATAAGAGAAACCGGGTCATCGCGAACCGCTCCCTTTGCGACGTTCGGTCCGGCAACGATCATCGGAATGACAACCGACTCCTCATACATCGTACATTTTGTCCAGAACCCCCGGTCGCCCAGCGATTCTCCGTGATCAGAGACAAACATCACCAGTGTGTCGTCGCTCAGACCGCTGTCATCAAGCGCATCAAGCAGACGCCCGACATAATCATCAATCATGGTGCAAAGACCATAATAGGAGGCAATCGCCAGCAGGCGGGTTTCGTCGGTGAAATAGTCATCGTAGCAGGCGTAATCGCGCATACCCGCCAGCACCGGATGGTTCGGCCTGCCGCCAGCAGGCGCGGCTTTGGGCAGGGTCATCCGGTCTACCGGATAGCGAGACAGGTATTCCTCCGGGCAGGTCAGCGGATAGTGTGGCCGGACGAAGGATACGAAGGTCGTCCACGGCCCGCTATCCGCTCTTCGCTCACGTATCCAGTGTTCGGCTCTGTCTGCAACCTGATTGTCGTAATCTGTATAGGGGTCACTCCCGGCACCGATTTGTCTGGCAAAATCCCCGACATTATCGAGTGTCAGATCTTCGCTTCGCAGCAATCCCCTGATCCAGCCAACGCCATCATGGACGTGCATTGGCAAGATTTCCTCGCTGAAACCGTTATCGTCATCTGTGCTGCGGTAATGCAGCTTGCCAATCGAGACCACGTCATGACCGGCGGCGCGAAGTTCATGCGCCCAGCCCGGCGGCGTCCCAGTATAGGGCAGGGCATTGCACCAGTATCCCGATTGGCAGGCATATTGGCCGGTGGCAAGTGAGGCCCGCGCCGGGACACAGATCGGCGATGGTGTGTAGGCTTGGGTAAATCGTGTTCCCCTTGCCGCGAGACGATCAAGGTTCGGTGTCTCAACGACAGGGTGCCCGTAACAGCCAAGCGCGTCGCGTCGGAATTCGTCGGCCATGATCAGCAGGATGTTCGGGGTGCTCATTGTCGCTTGCCTGTTTTGTTCGATTGATAGTGCCTGAAATTGTGGCCAACTGCACATTCAAACGACGGTTTCCGTTCTGACGGCAAATCTTCTGCTTTTTCTAACTCTTGGTACCAATCACGGTCCACGACACCTGATTGATCCATTCAATTTTGATGTCCTTCAGTCCCGCCCGTTCAAACAAGGCTTTCGCTTCATCCTTTTTCCAGTAATTGGCGATTTTGGGTAACATCTGGTCAAAAACGATGTGATGAAGGTACATAAACGGATAGGTTTTCAAAACTTTCAGATAGGCGATACTGCTGATCCCTGACCTGACAATTAACCACAGCAATGCGGCAGGTAAATAAGCAAGTTGTCGAACCAGCCACAACGGCATCCAGGAAAAAGCCAATTTTCGCAAAGGCGTGAAGACGTTGACGTAAAACTCCAAATTCTCATAACCATAGACCCAAATCAGGACTTTTCCGCCCGGTTTGGTTGCCTGAGCCATTTTGGCAATTGCCAAATCCGGGTCGTCGAGGTGATGAATGACGCCAATGGAAAAGGCAATATCGACCTCGTTCTCCAACTCAATATCATAGGCACTGCAAAAGAGAACTTCAGCAGCCTCGTGTTGAGCGAGATTCTGCCTTGCCAGAGCCAGGCTGCGTTCATCGACATCTACGGCAATGCCTGAGGCGGCTCCCTTTTTGAACGCCCAGAAGCTGTTGCGGCCTGCTCCACAACCAACATCCAGGAACCGTGCTCCCTTCCAGTCACTCTCATTCAATGGAGAGGTCCAGAGATTGAAATGGTTTTCTTGTTCCGGGCTCAGTTCGGAAAACCGCTCCCAAGAATAAGCAAACCGTTCCGGAGAGCCTTTAGAGGTATCTGCCATGAAAGACCTGACGACATCACATGCGATGGATTAATATGTCGTGTTTAAGGGCTAAATACCCAATTGCAAATTAAAATGCGAGAAAGGAGCTGGGGTCTGACCAGTCGAGAATGTTGCGGTGAAATTTTTTCGACGATTGGCATCTCTGTTGTTTGCAGACGTGCTGGTACGAATCTCGAACTGCTCCTGAATATGACGTTAATCTCAATTTGGGTTTCGAAAATCCTTAAATTTGGCATGATCATCCCCATTTAACTTATTCCGGGCCTAGTCAGGAGAGGGGTGTTCGTTTATCTTCCCGGTCCTGAATTCTGTGAGTTTCTGGAGAGAGTATCATGCCTGCATATCGTTCCCGTACATCGACCCATGGCCGCAATATGGCTGGTGCCCGTGGCCTCTGGCGCGCAACCGGCATGAAGGACGGTGATTTTGGCAAACCGATTATCGCCATTGCCAATTCCTTCACCCAGTTTGTGCCGGGGCATGTTCACCTGAAAGACCTCGGTCAGATGGTTGCCCGCGAAATTGAAGCGGCGGGTGGAGTTGCCAAGGAGTTTAACACCATCGCCGTTGATGATGGCATCGCTATGGGCCACGACGGCATGCTGTATTCGCTGCCGAGCCGCGAGTTGATTGCCGATGCGGTTGAATACATGGTCAATGCCCACTGTGCAGATGCCATTGTCTGTATCTCCAACTGCGACAAGATCACACCGGGCATGCTGATGGCCGCCATGCGCCTGAATATCCCGGCGATCTTCGTTTCAGGTGGTCCGATGGAAGCCGGTAAAATGGTGATCGACGGCAAGGAACAGCATGTTGACCTGATCGACGCGATGATTCAGGGGGCCAATCCGAATGTCTCTGACGAAGAAGCGGAAAAGTACGAACGCTCGTCCTGCCCAACCTGCGGGTCGTGCTCCGGCATGTTTACCGCCAATTCCATGAACTGCCTTGCCGAAGCCATTGGTCTGGCGCTGCCGGGTAATGGTTCAGTGCTGGCAACCCACTCTGATCGCAAACAGCTGTTCCTGAAAGCCGGACGGCGGATCGTCGATCTTTGCAAAAAATATTACGAAGAAGACGATGAAAGTGTGTTGCCACGGTCGATTGGATCGATTGAGGGTTTCACCAATGCGATGACTGTTGATATCGCCATGGGCGGGTCAACCAACACCATTCTTCATCTGCTGGCGATGGCGCAGGAAGGTAAGGTTGATTTCGATCTCAATGTCATCGACGGCCTATCCAGAAAGGTTCCGCATCTCTCGAAACTCGCCCCATCGACCAATCAATATCATATGGAAGATTTTCATCGTGCCGGTGGCATCATGGGAATCATGGGCGAACTTGAGCGCGCCGGGCTGATCATCAGGGATAACCCGACAGTCGATTCTCCAACCATCGGTGACGCCATCGATCTTTGGGATATCCGGCGCACGGACAGTGATGAAACCCGTCAGTTCTATATGGCCGCACCGGGCAACGTGCCGACGCAGGAAGCGTTCAGTCAGTCGAAGCGTTACAACAGCCTTGATCTCGATCGCGAAGCGGGCTGTATCCGCTCCGTTGAAACGCCCTACAGCACCGATGGCGGTCTTGCCGTCTTGTATGGCAACATTTCTGAAGCCGGTTGCGTGGTTAAAACCGCAGGTGTTCCGGAAAGTTGTCTGAGGTTTGAGGGCAAGGCCTTTGTCTGTGAAAGTCAGGATGAGGCGATTGCCAAAATTCTCGGCGGCGAAGTCAAATCCGGTGATGTTGTGGTGATCATCTATGAAGGCCCCAAGGGCGGCCCCGGTATGCAGGAAATGCTGTACCCGACGAGTTACATCAAATCCATGGGTCTCGGGCAGGAATGCGCGCTTATCACCGATGGCCGGTTCTCCGGCGGCTCATCCGGCCTGTCGGTCGGCCATGTCTCGCCGGAAGCGGCGGAAGGCGGGGCCATTGGCCTGATTGAACACGGCGATACCGTCATCTTCGATATTCCCGGTCGCAAGGTGACGCTTGATATCGACGACGCCGAAATGAAGCGCCGTCGCGATGTCATGAACGCCAAAGACGGTGACGCCTGGAAGCCACTGACCCGTGAACGCAAAGTATCGCAGGCGCTTCAGGCCTATGCCGCAATGGCAACGTCGGCATCGCGCGGCGCCGTTCGCGATGTCAGTCAGGTACAGGGCGTGCGGGCCGAAGCGGCGGAGTAACACATGGCCAAGGCCGACCCATCACCTTCCATCTGCCCGCCATCAGGGCTCGGGCGGTTGACGTGCAATCCGTGTATGTGGCGGGGACTACTGATCTGCGCCTTCACCCTGTTCCTCGTCGCCGTTCTCGGTCCGGTCGGTGACGGGGCCGTCGCCGGAACTACGGATCGTCCAACCGCGCCTGCGACCTTTGCCTTGCTGGCAGCAGGCTTTATGGTCTTTGTGATCCTGGGCCCGGCCCTGATCGGAAAAATGACCGGTCGGGAGTAAAGACTGGTCTCAGGTCCCGATATCTCCTCGATAGACGGATTTGTCCAGGATTGCGGGTGTTATGGAGATTGTTTATGAAACGGCTTGCCTTGCCCGCTGGCGTCATCGGCGGTCATGTTGTCGCGCAGGCGTTTGATGTCGGCGTCGAGGGAGGAATCGGGGTTAACAGTGACCGGGGGCCGCGCTGCCGAAACAGGTTTTGAGGGTTCACGCGCTTCAAACCCGCGCCACTGATCGGCCACCTGTTTTGCCAATCCGCGTGTCGCCGTCTGCGTCGGTCCTTCCGGGTTGATCAGGCCGTCAATCTTGAGCGGCTTGCGACCAACGACCGCGATGTGATCCCGGTTAAGCCGCTGCTGACTGTGGTTGACTGCTGCTAACATAACGTTGCCGAGTGAGCATTGTTCCTTTCTGAAGAATTGCCGGCTACGACCAGCCCAGGAAGTCATAGAACCGTTTATGAAACTCTGGGCTTTCAAGGTCCCATTCGGTGACGGCGTATAATTTAAAGCGTTCGATGACTTTGTCTTCTCCGCCATTAATCTCAAAAAACATGCGCATAAAATCAGCTTCGCCACCGAGCACTGTAAAATCCTCATAATGACTTGTTAATCCCCAGTTGGCTTCCTTGCTGAAGGCCCCACCAGGAATATTAGCCATGTAATCATACGTGATATTGACGTTTTGGCGTCTTGGTGGAATTGCAATTGATTTGCAATAATCCTGTCCGATGTCTAAGGGCTTGCAACCGGGAGCATGTGAAATCACGACTTCCTGCACATCAAAGCTCTGAAGTGTTTCCAGTAAAGGCAGAAATTCATCACGTTCATCAAACACATCCTCTGGGTCGTTTGGATCGTGTAGGGGATCATCCGGATTTTGGGTCCACTCTTCTGGAAATTGGCCGGGGATCGCGACCATCTGCCAGTCACTTGTTTTGAATATTCCGGTTTCTACGAGATGCTGAAACTCTTTTTCCGTTTCAGTGTTGTCCCAAATATCCATCAAATTAATACCGGTAAAAATCTGATGATAGATTGGAGTCCATTTTTCATTCCACTCATCAGGTGAGATAATACGTACTTTGCTCATGATCAATTTCCTCCAAATCTAATCTTTATGGAACTCTTGCCTGACAGGTTTTTTGAGTTTGTCTTGTTGAATTTGAACTCTATCGTAGGGCTGTTGCCGGAACTCTTTCCAGAATTTGGTCGAACTTGCATTGTTATACCATTACCAAATTTAATTTCCCTTCCTCGTAGATTGTCTTTTAGAGGTGTGGCTTTTTTTGGGTCCAGTTTCAGTTTTTTCGCCATGGTATCAAAAGCGCTATCGGCATCACTAAATGTTCCTTCACTAACAATATTCACCGTATTCCGTTTGCCGTGAGTTACCATTGGGGCTTTCAGTCCTGAATTTTTGATCGCATCGTGGACAGTATCCGGAAACCGCTCAAGGTGTTTATTGACCAGCCTGGCGCTTTTGCCCGCTAAATTCGTTGATACCTCAACACCATTTTTTGATTTCCATAAATGTTTGCCACCCTTGGCGACCCCCTTTGCAATGCTGCCAATAACCGGGATCATACCGACGCCTTCAAGCAGCGTTGATCCGGCGTGCCCGGCGGCGTCTTTGAAGTCTCCCTTGCCAAGGGATTCGATTCCGGATTGCCCCGACTTGAGCGCATTTACCGCACTGGCAATGTTGCCTATTCCCGGCGCGAGTTCAATCAGGGTAGCGGCAAGACCGCCCACGCCACCATCTTCGGTTGCGGGTTTTTTGGCAAATGCATCACGAACCTGTTTTTGTGCTTTCGGAGAAAGTTTCTGCATTACCGAGAAATCCAGTGCCCGAACCTGTTCCGGCGTTCCTTTTTCGGCCAGTCGTTCGCGGACTGCCTGAAACTCGGTGATGGCTTTGAGGCCGTCTTTGTCGATGGCGCGGGAGATGTCGGCGGCGGCCTTGCCGGGTGATGAGGTTTTGCTGAGGCCGTCGGCCAGGCGATGCAGCTCACCGGCGTCATCGGCGGTCATGTTGTCGCGCAGGCGTTTGATGTCGGCGTCGAGGGAGGAATCGGGGTTAACAGTGACCGGGGGCCGCGCTGCCGATACAGGTTTTGCGGGTTTCGCCTGGTTACGCGCTTCAAACCCGCGCCACTGATCGGCCACCTGCTTGGCCAACCCGCGCGTCGCCGTCTGTGTCGGTCCTTCCGGATTGATCAGGCCATCGACCTTGAGCGGCTTGCGACCAACCACCGCGATGTGATCCCGGTTAAGCCGCTGCTGATGGTGGTGGACCTGTCGTTATCAAACTTCTGTTAGAAGAGGGGGAAATCAGTCTTCGGAACTGTCGCCGTTTTGGTTTTCCAGAACTTCCTTGAGGTAGGCGCCGATCTCGATGACGTCTTTTTCGGTAGACTTATCCTGAGGGTGGATTTCGATGCCCCAGTCTTCATCAAAAAGTACCTTGAATTGTTTTTTGTTGGATTTTAGAACATAAATGCCGGTTCCATCGGGACCTTGGACCTTATGTGCAACTTTATATCCAAACGTTTCGTTCATATCTTCTACAAAACCATCTAGCCAACTAAAAGAAGTGGCTCGGTTTGTTTGAACAACTGAGATGGGTTTTATAAGTGGATGCAGGCCCTTGTTATGCTGCAACCGGTACCGGTTGCAGCGCCTTGAAGTAAGCCTGATCGGGTGTCTGTCCGTCAAGGGATGAATGTGGACGTTTGGTGTTGTAGAAAGTCAGGTATTTTCCAATTGCTGCGCGCGCCTCGGGAACGGTGCTGTAGGCATGCAGATAAACTTCTTCATATTTGATTGTTCGCCACAGCCTTTCCACGAAGACATTATCTCGCCAAGCTCCCCTGCCGTCCATACTGATAGCAATTTCTGCATCTTTCAGGACTTGGGTGAAAGCGATAGAGGTGAATTGCGATCCCTGATCGGTGTTGAAGATGTCCGGCTTGCTATGCAGGGCCAATGCCTCCTTAACCGCTTGAATGCAAAAGTCGGCCTCCAGAGTGATGGAAAGTCGCCAGGACAAAACCCGGCGCGTAAACCAGTCGATAACACAGACCAGATAGACAAAGCCTCGGGCCATGGGAATGTAAGTGATGTCCGTTGCCCATACTTGATTGGGTCGGATCACGGGAAGTTTGCGTAGAAGATATGGGTAAACCTTGTGACCGGGCGCGGGCTTTGAAGTATTGGGCCGTCGGTAGATAGCTTCTATTCCCATGCGCTTCATCAAAGTACGAATGTGCAAACGCCCGACCTTGTATCCCTCACCAAGCAGCAGCCCTTGCAACATCCGGCTGCCCGCGAAGGGGTAATCCAGGTGCAGCTCGTCAATCCGGCGCATGAGGGCCAGATCGGCGTCTGATACAGGACGTGGTTTATAGTAAGCACTGCCACGGCTGATCCCCAGAACTTTGGCCTGCCTGGTGATGGAGAGTTGATGGGTACGGTCTATCATCGTTTTACGCTCAGCAATCCCGCCTTGGTGAGCGCCCCTTCTAAAAAATCATTTTCCAGCGTGAGCTCACCAATTTTGGCGTGCAGCGTCTTCACATCAATGGGGGTATCTGTTGAAACTGACTTCTTTTCCCCTCCAAAGATATCGCCAGCCTCAGCAAGAAGTTTGTCCCGCCATTGTTTGATTTGGTTGGGATGAACATCGAATTTCTGAGCAAGTTCGCCAAGTGTCTGTTCTCCGCGAACAGCTGCGAGCGCAACCTTCGACTTGAAAACAGGCGTGTGATTACGGCGTGGACGTCGTGTCATGAGAGTTCTCCTGTTGATGGCAAAGTATGCCAGTTACAGGCCAGAAATCCACTTATCTCAACTGTTCAGATTTCCCGAGCCAC
>JAJFIJ010000047.1 GCA_021775105.1 Rhodospirillales bacterium
AGAAGGCGTGGTTCTGCATTCCAAAGATCTCTGCATTGGATGCGGTTACTGCTTCTACGCTTGTCCGTTCGGGGCTCCGCAATACCCGCAGGCGGGTAATTACGGCAGCCGCGGCAAAATGGACAAGTGCACCTTCTGTGCCGGTGGCCCGGAAGATGATAACTCGTCGGCTGAATTCCAGAAATACGGTCGCAATCGTCTCGCGGAAGGCAAATTGCCGATCTGTGCCGAAATGTGTTCTACCAAGGCCCTTCTTGGTGGTGACGGCAACATGGTCAGCAATATCTATCGCGAACGTGTTGTCAGCCGTGGATTTGGCTCTGGAGCCTGGGGATGGGGTACGGCCTATCAGTTGAAGGCAGGTACCTGATCCTTGTCGATAGACTGGGGGTTTGGCGGGGCATTGATATGTACCGCCAAACCCCGCTATCGATTCGGATAGTACTGGTTTGATTTTTTTGAGATTAAAGATATGAATGTCCGCAGATTTTCTAAACTGACGGCGTTGGTAAGCCTAGCTGTATTGTTGCTTGCTGGCTGCCGTGCTGAAGAGCAGGGGCGCCTGACGAATTATGAACCGGGTGTTTACAAAGGCAAAGCTGACACTCAACTGACCGAATTGCAGCGCCGTTCGCTTCGCCAGCGCAGCGTCTATCAAGGTGCCGGTAATACGACCGGTGGCGGAGAGGGCGCGCCTGCTGAATCGCGGGATGTCAGAACCCCATCGGGTTCGTCCATTGATCTGGGTAAACTCAGAAGCCGGGCCCGCATGCAGGGCGGTTCAACGGCCCAGTAGAAGGTCATTGTTTTGGGATTTTTACAGAAGTGGGGAATAAGACGGATGACTTGTTTCAATCTCCGGAAGCGACTTGGCGTACTGAGTGTATTTGGCATGTTCATGTTTGCTGGTTTTCTCGTTCTGACCGGATCGATTGGTCCGGTTGACTCCTCAGCTTATGCACAGAGCGCTGGAAATGTTCCGGGCGGGACATTGGGAAATGTCGGTGATCCCGAACTTTGGCGCTTTGCCAGACAGGGTGGCTGTGGAACCGTTTCAATCCCAAACAAGGCTGCTGGTTGTCTGGTGCAGTCTGATGGAGATGTCTGGCGTGCCGTCAAGAACGGCGCACTGTCTCAGGCGGGCGGCTGGTCGTTGCTTGGTATTATTGTTGTTATCGGTCTGTTTTACGCCTATCGCGGAAAAATCATGGTCGATAGCGGATTGTCCGGACAAACGATCGAACGCTTTAACGGGCTTGAGCGCCTTGCCCACTGGATGACGGCATCATCATTCATTGTCTTGGCAGTGTCCGGATTGAACATCTTTTATGGCCGTTATGTGATCAAGCCCTTGATTGGAGCGGATGCATTTGCCTGGCTGACCTCGATGTTGAAGTTCGCGCATAACTATGTCGGATTTGCCTTTATCGCAGGTATTGTCCTGATGTTTATTCTGTGGGTGCGTGACAATATTCCCTTACTGGAAGACTTGAAGTGGCTTGCCGTCGGGGGGGGGCTTTTTACCAAGGGTTTCCATCCTCCTGCCAAACGGTTTAACGCTGGCCAAAAGATTGTTTTCTGGGCGGTGATGATTGGTGGCGGATCGCTGGCCGTCTCCGGATTGGCATTGGTGTTTCCAGGAAAAATTCTGTTATGGGAAGGAACCTTTGCAGTTTTAAACGGTCTGGGTTTCGACCTTCCGACGACGCTGACCGTGCTTCAGGATAGTCAGTTGAATATTATCTGGCATACCATTGTTGCCATTTTCATGATGGTGGTCATTGTCGGGCATATTTATATTGGCTCGGTTGGGATGCAAGGTGCAATCGAGGCCGTCAGTACGGGGCAGGTGGACCTCAACTGGGCCAAGGAGCACCACAGTAAGTGGGTCGAAGAACACGAAGGTGAAATCAGGGGACAGCCCGCCGAATAGTGGTGGCAGGTGACGTCAATCGATGAAATCAGGAATGCAGGTGTAATATGGGTGAAGGTTGGAGATCATTCTGGTACGGCACCATTGCGGCCGCAATTATTGCAGTCGTGGCAGGGGTGGTTCTGAACGGGACCGCTGTGTCGACCGCCGAGAAATACTCAACGTCCAATACACGGCTTTAATTTTCTGGAATTGAGAAAAAGGTCGGATGGATGAGGGTCGATTAGGAGCCCCCAGCTTGACCACTTTCACATGCGCGGTTGCCATTAGTACTGACTGCGACTCTCATGCCTTTGGCGCTGAGATCAACAACGCAATCATTCGAACGCGACCGTTATTCTGCAGCGTCTTGAGTTGCCGCTAAAGGTTCAACCCGAACGGCACAGAATTTGAATTCCGGAATTTTGCCGAACGGATCCAGTTGCGGGTTGGTCAGCAGGTTGGCCGCTGCTTCATGATAGCAGAACGGAATAAAAACCACCCCGTCCGGCACGTCGCGGTCAGCCCGGACCTTGAGTTCAACCGATCCTCTGCGACTTTTGATACGAACTGAGTCACCAGCGCCTAATCCAAGTTCTCCCATCTGGTAGGGGTTCAGGCTGGCGACGGGTTCAGGCTCAATGGCGTTCAGGGTCATTGCCCGTCGTGTCATTGCACCAGTGTGCCAGTGTTCCAGCACCCGACCTGTGGTCAAGACAATCGGATAGTCATCATCGGGAAGTTCGGCGGGTGGAATCAGAGTGGTCGGTACAAGTTTGGCGCGCCCGTTGGTCGTCGGAAATCCATCAGAAAAGATAATGTCGTGACCGGGTTGATCTTCCGAATCACAGGGATAAGTCACGACGTCTTCGCGTTCCAGCCGCTCCCAGCTTATACCGGTCAGGGATTTCATAGTTACGTGCATCTCGGCGAATACATCCTTGGGATGGGTATAGGTCCAGTTCATGCCGATCCGGTTGGCGATTTCCTGAATGATCCACCAGTCCTGCCGGGCGTCATCTGGCGGTGAAACAACGTTGCGTGCCAACTGAACCTGACGGTTGGTGTTGGTAAAAGTCCCTGTCTTTTCGGCAAATGCGGAAGCTGGCAGCACAACGTCGGCCAGCATCGCCGTTTCCGTCAAAAAGATATCCTGTACAACAAGGTGCTGAAGTTTTGCCAGAGCCTGTCGTGCGTGGCCAGCATCGGGGTCCGACATGGCCGGATTTTCACCCATCACGTAAATGCCCTTGATCTGGTCTGCATGGACAGCGTCCATAATCTCAACCACGGTCAGCCCCCGTTCGCGGTCAAGTTCCTTATCCCAAAGGCCTTCGTAGGTGCTCCGCGTTTCATCAACGGTGACCAGTTTGTAGTCCGGATAAAACATCGGAATCAGTCCGGCATCAGATGCGCCCTGCACGTTATTCTGTCCGCGCAGAGGGTGAAGTCCAGTGCCCGGACGACCGACCTGACCGGTGATCATGCTGAGCGCGATCAGACATCTGGCGTTGTCGGTTCCGTGAACGTGCTGAGAAATACCCATGCCCCAGAAGATGATGGAGCGTTCGGCGGTCGCGTATTTTCGTGCAACTGTTCGGATTGTGTCGGCATCAATTCCGCACACGTCTGCCATTTTTTCCGGCGTGAAATCCCTGACACCCAGTTTCAGATCATCAAACCCTTCCGTATATCCTTGCACATATTGTTCGTCGACCAGTCCTTCTTCAATAATTGTGTGGATCATAGCGTTCAGCAAGGCAACATCAGTGCCCGGCTTGAACTGGAGCATATGTGTCGCATGGCGCGTCAGGCCTTGACCCCTGGGGTCCATGACGATCAGGGTAGCCCCGCGTTTGGCGGCATTTTTCAGAAAACTTGCGGCAACCGGATGGTTCTGGTTGGGACGTGCGCCAATGACAATTATGCAATCTGCATCCTTGGCCGCGGTAAAGGGGGCGGACACCGCACCTGAGTTGATACCTTCCATCAAGGCGGCGACGGAAGAGGCGTGACAGAGACGCGTACAATGATCGACGTTGTTGGTGCCGAATCCCTGACGGACGAGTTTCTGTACCAGATAGGCTTCTTCGTTGGAACCTTTCGCCGACCCGAATCCGGCGAGTGCGTTCGAACCGTCCCGGTCGCGAATGGTTTTCAGGCCGCTTGCTGCTTTATCAAGTGCCTCTTCCCAGGTTGCTACGCGGAAATGGGATAAAGGATTTGATGGATTCAGCCTTTCAGACGGATCTTTTGGTGCATCGTCCCGGCGGATCAGTGGTTTGGTCAGGCGATGGGGGTGATTGATGTAGTCAAAACCGAAACGTCCCTTGACGCAAAGCCTGTTTTCATTGGCCGGGCCATCACGTCCTTCCACGTGCTGGATTTTTTCGTCCTTGACGTGAAAGGTCATCTGGCAGCCAACGCCGCAGTAAGGACAGAGACTGTTGACCTGACGGTCGGCTTTTCCTGTGTGGACCTGATGTTCGTCCAGTACGGCAGATGGCATCAGGGCGCCCGTCGGACAGGCCTGAACACATTCGCCGCAAGCCACACAGGTCGAGTCCCCCATCGGGTCTCCGAAATCAAATACGATCTCTGAATGTGACCCACGATGGGCCATGCCGATAACGTCGTTGACCTGAATTTCACGGCATGCACGAACGCAAAGGTTACAGTGAATGCAGGCATCCAGATTGACCGACATCGCCATGTGGCTGGAGTCCGTTTCCGGGCTGTGGACATTGGACGGAAAACGGCTTTCACCAAGTCCCGCCTTGTCCATCCATTTCCACAACAGAGAATCCGGGTCGTGGGATTTCTGGCGTTCCGGCTGATCGGCCAGCAGCAGTTCCAGAACCATGTCTCGCGCCTTGGTCGCCCTTTCATTGTCGGTCGTTACCTTCATGCCCGACGTCGGTTCACGGCGGCATGATGGTGCCAGAACCCGTTCTCCTTCGATATCCACCATGCAGGCCCGGCAGTTGGCATCTGCCCGATATCCCGGTTTGTCACGATGGCAGAGATGCGGAATTGTCGTGCCGAGACGCTTGGAAACTTCCCAGATGGTTTCTCCGGGTGCGGCTTCGACTTCCTGACCGTTCAGAACGAATGTGATGGGCGTGCTCATGACAGGTCATCTCCAAAAAAACGGATAGCACTTAAAACGGGATTAGGGGCTGCTTGCCCGAGACCACAGATTGACGCATCGCGCATGGTATCGCTCAGTTCCCTGATCAGGTCTTTATCCCAGGTCGGGGCGTCAATCAGTTTCAGCATTTTTTCACACCCGACCCGGCATGGTGTGCATTGACCGCAACTTTCATCTTCAAAGAAGTGAATAAGGTTACGGCAGATATCTCTGATATTGTCCTTGCCGGAGAAAATGACAACAGCTGATGATCCGATAAAACAGCCAAATTCATCAAGGCTACCGAAATCCAGAGGCAGATCGCCCTTGTCAGCGGGCAGCACCCCCCCCGATGCACCGCCGGGTAAATAGGCTGTGAACTCATGACCATCTTCCATTCCGCCGCAATGGTCGTTAATCAGTTGTCTGACGCTGATTCCTGCCGGTGCCAGTTTGACGCCTGGGTTCTGGACTCGACCGGATACAGAATAAAAATGCGGACGCCCCTGATCCTGGTACCAGTTTGCGCCGTTCGCGACGATATCACGGACCCAGTAGATGGTTTCGACGTTGTTTATCAGGGTCGGGCGACCAAACAGGCCCCGTTGTGCAGGGAAGGGGGGACGGTTGCGTGGCAAGCCGCGCTTGCCTTCAATGCTTTCCAGCATGGCTGATTCTTCACCGCATATATAAGCCCCGGCACCCCGGCGCAAATGAAACTCGATGCCGCCAGTCAAATCCTCGCGTTCCAGTCGGGCCATTTCAGACAACAGAATTTCACGAGATTGCGGATATTCATCACGCAGGTAAATATAGATGGCATCCGCTTCAATGGCCCAACTCGCCAATAGAGCCCCTTCAAGCAACCGGTGCGGGTCGCTATCGATGATGTGCCGGTCCTTGAATGTCCCCGGTTCACCTTCGTCGGCGTTGATCGCCAGCAGTCGTGGTTTGGGCGCACTGTCAAGGAATCCCCATTTTGTACCCGTCGGAAACCCGGCGCCACCAAGTCCACGGAGTCCAGATTCACTTACGACGCTAACGATATCTGTACGTTCGCGCTGTCCATTCAGGCATTCTCTCCAGATGGCATAGCCACCTTCTTTGACGTAGCTGTCGAAATTTGTATAGGACGGGATTTCAGGCTGGATATTTCCGGATTTTGCAGCCTCACCTGCACTTTCAACAGTTGCATGATGGATCTGACGTTGTCCGACTACAGCCACAGGTGCACGATCACAGGCGCCAACGCATGGGGCCGGAATGACACGAACGTCAGCTCCGGTTGATCTTCCAAGTTCGGCCATCAGGTCCTGTGCGCCTTTCATTTCACAGGCGATGCCGTCACAGACCCGGATGGTGAGTGTCGCTGGCGCGGTTTCATCTTCTTTGACCACATCAAAATGGTGATAAAATGTCGCGACTTCGTAAACTTCGGCCATAGCCAGTTTCATCTCACGCGCCAGTGCCGCAAGATGGGCAGCTGAAAGGTGTTTGTAATGGTCCTGAATCAAATGCAGATGCTCGATTAGCAGGTCCCGCTGACGTGAACGATCACCCAGAAGTGCGCGGACCTCAGCCAGAGCCTGATCGTCAACCTGGCGTCCTTTCGGATGATAGGGTGAGCGCAGGTTCGGGCGGTCTTTTGTCGCTGCGGACATTCACTAGTCTCCCTTCTGACAGGCCGAATCGAATCAAATACACAAGCCTGAATTTGTATCGTGGCATTATGTATACCACGGAGATTTTGCAATACAAAGTACGGAATATGCAGGACCCAAATATTTCCGGTATCTTCATTGCGTCCGGTTATAGCCCTTGAACGTCACACCGCAAATACCGGATGTGATTAGACAACCCGAAACCGATTGACCCTTGCCCGAAGGCCCTTCACCGTGAATATTGTGTGCCATGAAATGGTCGGTTGGCTAGGGAAAAACTGAAAAGACATGCAAATAGATGTGAAGGTTGTCCAGCTTATGTGTTCGCGCCTATGTCATGACCTGGTGGGGTCGACCAGCGCCATCAACGCCGGACTTGAAATGATCCGCGAAGACCCGGACGATCCAATGGGTCCTCTCGACCTGATGAACAGCAGCGCCTCGCAAATGACCCGGCGTCTCGCTTTTTTCCGGGTCGCCTTTGGCTTGGCAGAGGGTGCAAAAGGTCCCGCCAGCGTTGGTGAGATTCGCGATTTGTCTGCCGGGCTGTTGCAAGGCGGGAAGGCTACCCTCAATTGGCCGGATACAGGAAGTCACAGTAATGTTGCGATTTTGCCTAGCGAAATCGCCAAGGTTTGTCTGAATCTGATTTTGGCAGCAAGCGAGTGTCTCCCTCGTGGAGGGACCATCGGGGTTCATTTGGCGGAGATTGCTGGCGGGACAGGATTAGCGATCGAGGCAAGAGGGCAGAGCGCACGGATATCGGAGGATATGACTGCTGCGCTTACACCAGATGCCAGTCTTGAGCAGCTAAATGCGCATAATGTTCATGTTTTTTTTGCACAATCTCTGGCCCGCGCCGCTAGTGGAGTCATTGAATTTCAGGCTGATCAGGATGGAGGGGGCGTTCAAATTGCCGTCTTGTTCCCCAATCGGTAATTCGGCAACTGTTTCTGCTTTAGCGAAACAGATATAAAGCGAAACATCTTGAAATATGTTTTTTTCCTTACGTCCGTTAATATGAGGCAGATTTCAATGTGACCAAATCAATAACCATCACGAATGGAATGGGTGGATTGGCCGGATTGACGGGAAAATTGCCGAAATTGGATCGGTTCGAAGAATGTATTGTTTATTCGCGCGTGGAATCACGCCACTGCGCCCGACGGGGCAAAGGGAAGAGGAAATATCACCATGGATGATCTACTAACCGAATTTCTGACGGAAACAGCAGAGAACCTCGCTGTGATTGACGTTGAGTTGGTGAAATTTGAACAGGATCCACAAGATGACAAGATCCTTGGAAATATTTTCCGTCTGGTGCACACGATCAAGGGGACTTGCGGGTTCCTCGGCTTGCCCAGACTGGAATCTGTGGCTCACGCGGGTGAAAACATTCTGGGAAAGTTTCGCGACGGCGAACTGCCCGTAACGCCCGAGGCTGTGACCCTCATTCTGAAATGTATTGATGCTATTCGGGAACTTCTCGGTGAGCTGGAAGAAACAGGTGAAGAGCCGGAAGGTGATGATTCAGAAATAATTGCCGAGTTGAATGCCATGGCCAATGGAGAAATGGCTGCCGTTGCTGCGACACCTGAAGCGGCTCCTGCGGCAGCTTCCGCCGCATCTGCCGGTGATCCGCCTGCCAATGAATTTGGCGCTCCTGTTGCCCAGGAGCTTCTGGATGAGGTCATGGAGGCGGAAGCCTCAGGTGTCGAGGCGGCAACGGACGCGGATATGTCAGCCGGGGATGCGGAAGTTGTTGCCGCTCCGAGTTCGAACGATTTTGGTGCCCCTGTTGCCCAGGAGCTTCTTGATGAGGTGGAGCAGGCGCAAGCCGCAGGTATTGAGCCTGCCAGTGATGCGGCAATGCGGGCTGAAATGGAACAAGAGAGCGAGAACCCTTCACAGGTTGAGATTCCAAAAGATGTTCAGGAAGCGATTGATGCCAAGGTTCCAGCCAAGGCGAAAAAGACCGAACCAGAGAAAAAGGTTGCCAAGGAATCCGCTGTCGCAGCCTCAAGCATTCGCGTCAACGTCGACGTTCTTGAGGATTTGATGACCCTCGTCAGTGAATTGGTGCTGACACGTAATCAGCTTTTGCAGATGGTTCGCGGCATGGATGACAGTGAATTCACCGTCCCGCTTCAGCGTCTCAGCCACATCACGTCTGATTTGCAGGAAGGCGTGATGAAAACCCGTATGCAACCGATCGGTAATGCCTGGGCGAAGTTACCGAGAATTGTTCGCGACCTTTCAGTTGAATCTGGCAAGAAGATTGATCTGATCATGCAGGGTGCAGAAACCGAACTTGATCGTCAGGTTCTGGAGTTGATCAAGGACCCGCTGACCCACATGGTCCGGAACTCGGCCGATCACGGGCTGGAAGGTCCGGAAGACCGTCTGGAGGCGGGCAAACCTGAAAAAGGATCAATTGTCCTGAAAGCCTTCCATGAAGGCGGGCATATCATTATTGAAATTGTCGACGACGGGCGTGGCCTGAATATGGATCGTATTCGCCAGAAATGCATCGACAATGGTGTAACGACCGAGTCCGAGTTGGACAATTTAAGCGATCAGCAAATCCAGCAGTTCATATTTGCCGCCGGGTTCTCGACTGCTGAAAAAGTCACCAGCGTTTCCGGACGTGGCGTTGGCATGGACGTTGTTCGCACCAATATCGAAAAGATTGGCGGTACGGTTGAGCTGAAATCCACCGAAGGCAAGGGAACAACGTTCACCATCAAGATCCCGCTCACCCTGGCGATTGTTTCAGCATTGATCGTGGAATGCAGCAAGGAGCGGTTTGCAATTCCGCAGATCAGCGTTCTGGAACTGGTTCGGGCTTCCCTGGAATCCGACAATGCCATCGAGCGGATTAATGAATCGCCCGTTTTACGTTTGCGCAATCGTCTGCTTCCCCTGATTTCACTTCGTGACCTTCTTAAACTCAATGGTGCAGACCTGTTGGATGAAATTGCGATTGATCTTTCAGGCGGTGACGCGAAAGAAGATCCCGTTGAATTGGCTGAAGAGTCTGTTGATGAACAAAAAGGAGATGAGCTGTTTATTGTCGTCACCCAGGTTGGGGCCAACACATTCGGAATTATTGTTGACCGGGTGTTTGACACTGAAGAAATCGTTGTCAAACCGGTGGCGCCAATTCTGCGCGATATTCCCTTCTATTCAGGCAATACCATTCTGGGGGACGGTAGTGTGATCATGATTCTTGACCCGAATGGTATCGCCGCCGCAGCCGGACATCTGGATTCAGTGGATGCGGCAGAGGGAAGTCAGGACGAGCATATGTTTGATGACGGTAATCAGAAGACGTCATTGCTGGTGTTCCGGGCAGGTGGACATGAACTTAAAGCTGTCCCATTGGCTCTGATTGCGCGTCTCGAAGAGATCGATATGGCCTTGACGGAAAGATCGCACGGAG
>JAJFIJ010000048.1 GCA_021775105.1 Rhodospirillales bacterium
CCGACCAATAACGACGCTTCCGATCTCCCATAATGCCCCCGTAGTGCCCACTAACGATAGTGGACACCATCGGTCAAATCTCTGCGTCACCGCCAGAGCGGGTTAACCGGACGGATACCCATTAAATACCGGGACCAAACATCTAGATGAAACTCCTCAATCCATCCCGTTGCTAACCGCCCGAACAAGGGGCATAACAGGAACAGGCCTTACTTATGAATGAAGATAAGTTGGGGGGCAGGTCACTTGAGGCATAGATCGTGTCAATGATGTTCAGTTAACAACCTTGCCGAATTGGGAGATTTTACTACCTTAAAAGAATAAACCGGGTTTTCCGAACACCGAGACCTGATTCAACCCCGGCCTACGCAAGGCCAAGCTTCAGATAGCGCTCTTGCGAGAACCTCATCAGATTCCATAACGTATCCCCCGGGATTATCATCCAGCCAGTGAATGGCAGTAAATACCAATTTCAAGTCGGTCACGCGTTGTGGGACACATGCTCGAATCCCATGGATCGGAGATACTGCCAGAATGCGACGTGTCTCCTGAACGAGTTGTTCGCATTTATTAAAACGGGACTCTCCATCATTGTCAGCCGTAGTTGCATTACAGAGATTGATGAATCCCTCGCCACTAGGATGCACTGACGCAGCCACATTATTTCCGATTGCAAATAAACATAAAGAAACTAAAACGGGAACCAATAACTTTAGGGACTTCCTGTTCATTGAATCGAGAACCCAGCTGCTTCGACAATTTTCGAGAGGCGTGCTTTCGTGACTTTTGCGGGATCAAACTCCAACGCTGCCACGCTTTCGTCAAACGACACTAAGGCCTTGGCAATGCCGGGTTCCTTATCAAATAACCGGGAAAGACCATCCGCACATCCTTGGCAGGACATTCCCGTTACTGAGAGCGTAATTTTTTCCATCTGCAAGTCCCTCCTTTGAATAGCCGTTTAACGCGGTTACACGATCCTCAATGGAACGGTCCCGATCAACCTCCTTGCGCCTTTTTGCCCGCGCGACCAATGGCGATTGCTTGCTTCAGAGAGGCCAGATCTGCGGCCCCTCTAATCACTGTACTACCAACGATAAACGCTGGAGTTCCATTGATATCCAAATCTTTTGCCAGGTCGTAGTTAAGCTTCATCACGTTACCTGCGTCGGCCTCCTGTAATTCTATGTCCCTCACCAATTTATCCGCATCAAGCCCAACAGATTCTGCGGTTTTCAAGACAACTGCCTTTGAGAGTGAGCCCTTAATTTCCATAAGGGTATTATGAAATTCAAGGTATTTGTCCTGCGCTCTTGAAGCGATAGCAGCCCGCGCTGCATAAACAGACGCTGGTCCGAGAATCGGAAATTCCTTATACACAAACCTGATATTGCCATCCTCTTTGAGCAGCTTACGAACTGTTGGATGGACACGCTTGCAATAACCACATTGATAATCAAAAAACTCAACCAGTGTGATGTCACCATTTGGATTCCCGCCAACGTAGGAGCCAGAATCGTTAACCAAATCCTCTTTGCGATCAACCAGAGTTTTCTGGACACGTTGCTCCTTGACATGTGTCTGACGCGCTTCCATCTTTTGAATTGATTCGAGAATAGTCTCCGGATTTTCAAGAATGAACTTACGGATGGTGTCTTCAATGGCTTTTTGTTGTTCCGTTGAAAACAGTGTTTTATGAGTTGTTGCAAGACTCGGAAACGACAGGAAAACAGTCAATATCAGAGATAATGTGGACATGTGACGCAAGATCAACCGCCAGCCATTATTACCCGTTTCTGGTTTATTCATTACTTTTTACTCCTGCCACCGCTATCAATGAGAAACGCTGGAAATCATAAACTTTCCAGCGGCAGGAACGTCAAATTATAAAACAGTGGCAGATAGAAACTACAACAATGACCGCACCCATCAGGGCAAAATCTGTGAAGGCAAGACGCCGATGCAGACTCTGGAGGACGGCAAACGTATCTGGATGGAAAAGTTCGTAGGCTGAACTCGACCTGACAGACGCCGCAGCAAAATCGGTAACTGTCAGATCAGGTCTGAATTACTACAAGTTATTTTTTACAAATCCGCCGCTATGAATCCAATCGGCTGGTTCCAGATGCAGATCAGTTAACCAAGACAATAGGCGGCAAGAAACCTGCTAGGTATTTTCGTTCGTTCAAATTCGCTTCTGCGAATAATAAACTGAAAATATTGTGATCGTCGGAAATTGGCTCCACATACCGAAGTGCATCGGGAGGGATCTGCACCCCGTTTGTTGCCGAAAATTTAACTTGCCTCGCCAGTTGTTCTGGCAACCCATCTGTCTCCACTTCGATTTTCCCCGGGGCCGCAACAGATGTTCCAACGATAAATACATTTGCTCCCGGAATTCCCGAAACGAAAATATTTGAGAATGAGGCTGCTATCGTCGCAAGGAGTCGCCTATTTGGCTCATCATTCTCTGAGTCAAAAAATACGTTCATTACCATCGCGCCATTTGATCGAATGCATCTTCGCAAATCTGCAAAAAACTCCTTTGTCATTAAATAGTCTGGAACATTGTCTCCAAGAAACAGGTCGACTACGGCGGCATCAAACGAGCGGTCACAGTTTCGTACGAATGTTCTTGCATCCTCAAGATAGATGCGGACGTTATTTTCATCGAATCCAAAATTGTCCTTTGCCGCCTTTAGGGCTTCTGAATTGATTTCAACCACGGAAACCTGTTTTTCGTCCGCGCTAAAGTGTCGCGGTACCATTCCTGCCCCCAGACCGAGAACAACCACATCTTTAGCTTTTGGTACATACGCATGAACAAGTGATTGAAGAACGTAGGTATACATTGAAATCGAAGTATTTTTCATATCTGTTCGGTTCTGAATTAATCCATCCTGGATAAAATATCTTTCTGTCGAACCGCTTCCATCTTTGTTCTGGACAGCAGCAACCTTAATATTGCCAAACATTGACGTGTATTCAGCCTGAATATCGAAAGTCATTTGATGTGAGAACGCAGAATTAACGATCTTCAGATAACTTTGCTTTCCCACAATCACTGCACCACACAGCGTAGCAACAGAAATGCCGACTCCGACTAACAAGCGTTTTTTATTTTGTTTAAATCCCTGTGAGAATAGAGCGTACAGTGTCGTTACGACGCATAGCACCAACCCCAGCACTAATATGGATCTAAAGTTTGTGACATTGGGAATAAACAGAAATGCAGTAAAAAGAACGCCGACGACTGAGCCCATGGTGCTAATGAAGAATACGCGCCCGGCACCTGCGTCACCGGTGTCCGCCTTGCTCCGCATTAGGCTGATCAACAAAGGGTTCATTGCCGACAACGCAATGAGAGGTAATGCAAGGAGCAAGGTCGCGCCAACAAAACTGCCGAAAATCAAGTTTGTCTGGGACAATAGTGGAAAGGCGAACGGTTAAATGATTGCCGACAATTAGATTGCCAAGGCAGAGGTGACCGGCGCAGCCAGAAAAAGAAACTCAATTGTTGGCAGTGGTAATCTTGCCGAAACGGCACCTCCCGCTCGGTAGCCAATAGCCAGAAAAACCAGTGTTATCGACAGAATACCTGACCAGATATAAAGGCTAACGCCAAAGTAGGGCGTCATAATCCGTGATGCAAGAACTTCAAGTGACAGCGTTACGGCACCCGTCAAGAACACGAGAAGTTCATATTTCTTCATTTGAAAATTAGAAATTTTAGCCTCCTAGCTACAATACCTTGGTAAACCTGAGTCATATATCAGATGGAATTATGCGACATAACGCGATGAATATTAGACAGCTACAGACTTACGGGTTGCTTGACGTCAGGTTCGCCAACCTGTTCAATTTGCCTCTGTTGCCATTCATAAACCACTGCCCACCCCGTCAACAACACGCCAACGGCTGCCACCGGAATTCGCACCGGCTCATAGTAAGTGAGAAGAAGTTCGCTTCCGAATGCAAATAACAGTATTTTATTGCACACCGGACAGGCGACGCCAAGAAAACCGAGTATGCCACCAGCCCCTACAGCTTTGTTGGAGCAGAACGGACGGCGTATCACGACATACAAACCGCTCAGCGAAGACAAAAGCGCCAGCAAGCTGATTTCCCATCCGTCCACAGGTGTCATTCGAATGAAGAAAGGGTTCTCCCAAAGTGCGGAAACCGTCCCCAACATAGCGAACATCGCCACTGCAACCGCCGTACCGAATAACAGCTTCTTCAAATCTATTTGATGAATAATGATTTTTCCTCCATCTTCGATGACGTGCTATCCTGGTACTTCCCATAGAGGTTTAACAGATTCTTAATTGAATTGACTGAAACCGCTGACTTGTCACCAAGGCCCCATTATTTTGTCAAGGCATTTGCCGGAGAAACGGATTTCTTTGTGCCGTTTGCGCTTGGCGTTCGTACCATCTTTGATTTCCGTTTGAGTCTCCATGTTTTAAGAAAGCCGATTAGTTGAACCAACGTCACAAGCCCGACTATAATGGCAAAGGGTATTTGTGCCCAGTTCGGATCCGGTACCGATCTGTGAAAATCCTGGAAGTGCAGATACATAAAGTATGCCGTGTGAACGACGATCAACATCCACATCACATAAGCGCTCTGCTGCAGAAATTTCCAGACGGAACCGCCAAGCAACTGCTGGCTCCAGTTGCTGGAGGACAACGCAAGAACAATGCCGTAGATCAGGGCAATGATACCAATCACGTTGGCCAGCCCGAAGCCGTGCTGAAGCATGATGTAAGAGCCTGTCAGGGGATGCAGTTCATACCCGAATAACCGTACCAAATCCCATTCAACCCAGCCGGCAAGGATGATGACGGTATGGGCAACCAGAAGCAGAACACCGTGGATACCCAATTCCCGCCGCCAGGGGATTAGGACCCGGAACCTCTCCGACAGGCGGGCCAGAGGGCCGATCAGCATCGACAGGGCAATCAGGACCAGACTCATGTCCCCAACCGCCCGGTTCCAGCGATGCATCTCTGACCATGTCGACCGCGATTCCAAAAAGGCGTACGTACCCAATCCCGCAACCAGCAACACCAACAGATGTCGTGATTTCCACCCGAATGTTAGTCGATTTTGCTTTCGGAAACTGATCTCATCCATTTCGTATTTTACCTCACCTGCCTGTTATCCGCCCCATTATTTCAAGGCTTTAAATCTACCAGAGCTTAACTTCTTTACCTTCCGCCTGATATTTCTGGGCGCGTTTTTGCAGCCATCTTTGAAAGTTGGGTTCCGTATCAAAACCGGCTTCATTGACATATACAAATGTATGCTTGAAATGGAACGGCTTCCAATAACCCATTAACCGCCAGACCTCTATGTCATGGCCGGGTTCCTTGTTGTCCGTAGGCAGTTGTTTTGGAAAAAACTGGAGCGTCGGTGTGAACTGCACCCGGTATTTTCGGGCCAGTTTTTTCTCCGTTGTTATTTCACCGTCTACGTCTGTAATCTCTTTGTCGCCCCAGAGGTTTAACTGAATTACCATAAAATTGTTTTTGATATAGTCGACAATTTCAGGAATTCGCAAATTTACACGGTGCATTTCCCGACAATAGGGGCAACCCTTCTGTTCCCAGACGAGCACCACTTGCTTGCCCTCGGCGGCAGCCTCAGCCATATCCTCCCTTAGATCCAGGAACGAGCTGTGAAACCAGGGTTGCGTGTAAAGCCCTTCTTCATTGGGTTCAATTTCAGGCAATTTATCTTCCGCAGCATTGAGCTGGGTGCCCGAAACAAGCAACACCACAAACCCTATTGCGCCAACCCACGAACTGCGCTTCATGACCGAACCTCCCATATTTATGCCGAACGACAAAACCTTGTGCTGTTCCTCAAACGGTTTTTATATTCGCTTTATGAAGCTGTCTTTTCTATTGTGTCTTTTACCCGTTTGATTTGCTCAATCAGACTGTTGGTCCAGGGCGCATCCCTTGGAAGGTCTTTCAACAGAGCCTCCCAGATTTCAAGGGCGCGCGGCAATCCCTCTTTGGTTTCCGCCAGGGCCATCCCAAAATAAAATCTCGCTTTTGTATTTTCAGAATCTGTCGAAAGAACTTTTTCGAACAATGCGCGCGCGGTCGGGTTGACATAACCCTGATCAATAATCACCAGAACCTCACCGTAAGCCAGGGCGATGTCCATGTTTTCCGGGGCCTGTCGGTAAGCGTTCTGAAATGCCTTTTTGCTCTCTTCATACCGATTGAGAGTTTGATATGATCGACCCAAACGCGCCCATCCTTCAGGATCATTAGGGTTGGATTCAAGTTTTCCAGCAAGTCGTTTGACCATGTTGTCGATCATATCTGTCTGATCTTCAGCTGACATTTGGCGAGCAGCGGCGACGTCATCAGCAGTCGGGCCGGGTCTTGGAGACAAGTCCATGGTGGCTGCAATATCAAGCGCTTCGGCAGAGGGTTTGATGGCAGAACGGATGATCCCGGATTTTTTGAACACAGCGTCCATCTGCTGACGTACGGTAGGCATCCATGGAGCATTTTTGGGCGAGATTGCAACTATATCGGTCCAATCCTGCAGGGCTTCCCTGAAGTCTTCATTCTGGGCTTTGGAGAGACCAATATAATACCTGATTTTTGGGTTGGCGGGTGCGAAATTGAATACTTTATGTAGAATTTTTGATGCAGCCTCGCTTACATTTCCATTGTTGGCGAAGATCAGTGCTTCAGCGTAGTCGGCAGAATAATCCGGATTGTCCGGGTGAATTGCAAGAGCACGTTTGTAAGCATCAACGGATTCTTCGTACCTTCCACGAGCGATAAGTGAACGTCCCAGCAGTTGCCAGCCTTCGGTATCGCCAGGATTTTTTTCCAGTCGCCGCGCCAGTTTATCGAGAAGCGCGTCTATCTCCTGTTCTGCCCGCCAGTCTTCCAGTGCGGCTTCTTCCCGTACGATATCCCGATCTGTGTAAGCAATGTCCCTGAGTTCAGGTGATCCCAAAAAGCTGTATGAGGAAATTGCGCCAATAGATATGAATAGAACAATAGCCACTGACATATAAACCGAACTGCGTGAATATCTGTTGAACGGAGTATCGGGTGTATCAATTATCGGATTATCGACGGATTTCAGCAGTTTTCGTTGAATTTCTGTTCGTATAGCGCCTGCCTGACTGCAGGATATCAATCCCGTTTCCAGATCACGGCCAATCTCTTTCAGTTGATCCTTGTAGAGTGCGACATCGTATTCGGTACGATCTCTGTCGTCCGACCTGAGATCGGGACGTCGAAGAATGGGATAGATAACAATCAACAGCACGCATAGAGTGATCAGTGCGATACTCAGCCATAACATGCTCATATGTCTCTTCCTCCCAGAATTTGACCAAGGCGGAGTTGTTCCGAGTCACTTAGTGGGGCAAAGGTGCCACCGGAGGGTTCTCGGTTTCGGCGGAAGAACAA
>JAJFIJ010000049.1 GCA_021775105.1 Rhodospirillales bacterium
TCGATTAAGCGACCGCTTACGCAGCAGCTTTCATCGGTGCAAAGTTATCGTTTGCAACTACTATAATGGTCCGGTAACGGCGGAACCCCACCGGGCAAAAACCAGGTCTTTACTACGCACGTCGATCCTGTTTCGCCCCCAAAGACCCCCGACCAGCAACAAATTGCGGCCTAAGGGTGAAATTGGTGGAGGCGCCGGGCACTGCCCCCGGGTCCGTAACGCTTATTCCACAAGGCGTTTATCACCATAGCCGGTAAACCGGCAGGCCTAATATGGGCCGATTTCACGCGTTTCGCAATGTTTGTTAAGATGAAGATCCCACTTTTGATGCGGGACGTTTCATATCTGATTAACCTTGGCGGCCATGATGAAGTCGTTTTCGTGTAACCCCCGAATTTTATGGGTCTGAAATGTCACCGTGCAATACCCCCAACCAAGGCTGATGTCCGGATGGTGCCCCTCTTTTTCCGCCAGATCACCGACACGGTTACAAAACGCCTGAGCGGTGGCGAAATTGGCAAAGGGAAAATCCCGCAAAATCCGCGTTGCATCTTCATTCAGTGTCCAGTCGGGAATTTCGGCCATCAACGCAGTACAGGTATCCAGATCAAGCCGGGGAACCCCACCCCGACAGGGAACACAGGTTTTGCCAGCCAAGTTTGTGTCGTCGTTCATGGGAACTCTCCTGATCAAGATTCACTATCTAAAATGTCGGGAGGTGGCCGGGCTTTGGCAAGTGGAAATATCGGAGCAAGCCTTTGCGAACATACAAAGGAATTTCAACTATTTCATGTAAGGCCGTTTTTCTGATAACCTGATGCAATGAATAAAATTAAGAGTTTTTTCCTGATAATTTGTGTGGCAGCCTTTCTGGTCAAGCCTGCCCAAAGTGCTGATCTGACAGAAGATATAGGTGCTTGGGTGGAGCCATACGAACAGCTTATGCGAGAGGGCAAGTGTGAAGAGGCTGTTTCCATGCTGATCACGCAGGGTGTTAAACGAAAGCCGTTGGCATATGGGTTATTGGGAGAGTTGTACGAAGACGGTAAATGCGTCAAGAGAGATATAGCGGCGGCTTATTATTTCTACGAACAAGAAGTCGGAAATGATACGCATGAGTTCCAGTTTCGATTGGGTATGATGGATTTGCATGGGCGCGGGGTTTTCCAGAATTTCAAGCGTGCGCAAAAACGGTTTCGTGCGGGTGCCCTTAAGATAGCGGAAGGAAAATTTAAGTATCGAAAATTGATGACAACAGCTTCATTGCGTACACGTCATATTCCTGAACCCATTCAAAAGGCGCTCGACTGGATAAGAGGTATAGAACTGGGCGATGTTGAAGGTCGGTTAAGTCTTGCGAGGAAATTGTTGAATGGTGACGGTGTGCCAAGAAACCCTGTGATGGCGCTTTATCTGATTGGGGAAGATGTTAAACATAAAAATCTCGAAGCACTTCTTTTTTGGGGAGAAGTTGAGTCGACCCAGATTTATTCGAAAGATGATCCCGATCTGGATTCTGCTCGTTGGTATTTTTTGGTTCCGGCGGAGAAGGGGGTTAAAAAGGCACAATACCGTCTTTCTCACTTATATGCCGATAGGCAACCAACCAAAGAAAACCTCAAAGAGGCCTTGATCTGGGCAACATTGGCAGACTGGCCGGGGGATGAAGCTTTCCGTGAAGAGCTGACCTTCCTTCTTGACCCTGATGATCTTGATGTTGTGAAAATAAAGGTATCCGAGCGACAGTCCGCGTATACAAAGTGAGCACAACAGGCTGTGAACTCTATTGGTTCCGGTTTGATCTGACGCTGCGCCGTATCCGGGAAATTTTCACTTTCCCGGTTCTCTAACCCCCTGCCTTGCAGCGCTCAAATATTTCGTTTGCTTCTTTTTCCTTACGCTCGGCTTCCTTTAGGTCTTCATTCAGGGACACCAGTCTCTGTTCTAATTCTGAAATTTTCTCCAACAATTCTTTGTGAATTTCTTGCAAATCATTTAGGCCGGATAAATCCATTCCTGCTTTGGTCGCGCTGGCAATAATTAGCGGTATATTTCCGGAAACAATAGTGATGCCAGCATCAGCTAGGTCTATGGCAATATTTGCTATTTGTTCTGCAATCTGTTTTTCAAGGGATATGCGTTCTTTGATGGCTTTTTCCAACTGCTCTTCGGCATTGCGGATTTGTCTGATCGCTGCCAATACGGCTTGCACAGCTTTTCTCGAAGCGAGCCGCTCTATAGTGCAATTAGGTTTTTCCGGAGATTCCGGTTTCTCGGGTTTGTCGCCCTCTTCTCCGTCACCGTCATCATCTTCATCGGGGGTTTTGATATCGTCGCCTCCTTCACCGGGACTGATATCATCCTTATCGGGGTCGTTTGGCGGGATTTCATTGTCGTCCTCTTTTTCTTTATCGCGGTTCTCTCGCGCCCAGTGTTCGGCTTCTTCGGCGCGCCCTGTGGCGAGGTCGTCGATCAGGACGTCAAGGGTTTGTTCCTGATCTGGGTTGAGCCCAGGGACAGTTTTGTCGCGCATGATCTTTGCCCGCTCAGGATCGCGCTGACGAAGTTGCACGAAGAAATCGGCAACTTCGGCCCGCCCTTTCGGAGATGAGCGGAAGGCTTCGGACAGAAGAGTCGGGAACAAACCGTCATCAGTTGTAGACATCAGGTGGCGGACCGAACGGCTATTGCCGGAAAAGGTTTCGGCGCTGATGTTCGGGAGGGCAGGTGTGCCCGCCAAAGGCGAGCGGTCAGGTTTGGGGGCAGATTGGCCAAACATTCCAGCCAGCTTTTTTACCGTCGCCCCGCCCGGGTTGAGAAGGCCATCTTCCTGCAAATTGTTTGCCCGTTGAAAGGACCGCACGGCACGATCAAGGGGGCGGCTCATGTGACCCGTCGCGCGGGACCGGCGGTTCAGGTGCCCGGTCCGTTCAAGGGCGGTTTCGACGAGTGCGACATCTTCACGGCGATTGGCGCGGGCACCCTCATAACCAACGTTGGCCTTAAGCCCGAACGGGTATTTGAGCCTTTCTTTCGGGTCTCTCAGGGCAGGGTCGTCCCGCAATTTCGTCCTGGGCCATTTGCCGGCGTGGGCATTCGCATAAGTGGGTTGTCTGTTGAGCATGAGAAGGGGTCCGATTCGCCAAGGTTAAATTTCATCAATAATGAATAATTACCTAAAATTGTGAAAATATCAAGAAAAAATAGATATTATTCCTATTATTATCTTCAATACCTATGGCTTTGGTCGCCAAAGCCATCAAACTGGACATCTTTTGACCAAGCGGACCGAAGCGCTAGAATGATCGCCGAAATTCAGCAGGGGCAACATGCAGCAATATCTTGATCTTCTTCGCCATGTTCGTGACACTGGCATCGTTCGCGGCGATCGTACTGGCGTTGGCACACAAAGCGTTTTCGGCTACCAGATGCGCTTTGACCTGAGCGCCGGATTCCCGGTTCTGACCACCAAAAAATTGCATCTGAAATCGATTATTCACGAACTGCTGTGGTTTCTGGCCGGTGACACCAATATTAAATATCTGAAAGATAACGGAGTACGTATCTGGGATGAATGGGCCGATGCGGACGGTGACCTTGGCCCGGTCTACGGCTATCAGTGGCGATCCTGGCCCTTACCTGACGGCGGCAAGGTCGATCAGATCGCCAATCTTTTACGCGATCTCAAATCCAATCCCAACTCGCGTCGCCATATCGTTTGTGCGTGGAATGTCGCAAATGTCGATGAAATGGCCCTGCCGCCGTGCCATTGCCTGTTTCAGTTTTATGTGGCTGATGGCAAACTTTCTTGTCAGCTCTATCAACGCAGTGCCGACATCTTTTTGGGTGTGCCGTTCAATATCGCTTCCTACGCGCTGCTGACGATGATGGTTGCGCAAGTGACGGGGCTTCAGGTTGGTGAATTCATTCATACGTTTGGCGATGCTCATCTTTACACCAACCATTTTGAACAGACGGATTTGCAGTTGTCGCGAGAATTCTTGAGCCTGCCGACCATGAACATTAATCCGGACGTGACGGATCTGTTCCAGTTCAGGTTTGGGGACTTCGAACTAACCGGATATGAAGCGCATCCTCATATTCCGGCCCCGATTGCCGTGTGAACCCGATGCGTCTTTCGCTGATCGTTGCGATGGCCGAAAACCGGATGATCGGTCAGGACGGGGCCATGCCCTGGCACATTTCGGCTGATCTTAAATATTTCAAACAGGTCACCATGGGGGCGCCGGTGATCATGGGAAGAAAGACTTTTCAGTCTGTCGGTCGCGCATTGCCCGGCCGGACAAATATCGTTGTCACCCGTGATCGGCATTTTGATGCGGACGGTGTCGAAATTGTTCACGATCTCGATCAGGCAATCCGCAAGGCCGAGGCGCTTTGTCTGATTGAAGGCCGCGATGAGGTTTTTATTATCGGCGGGGCACAAATATACGAACTGGCTTTAGGTAAGGCCAACCGCATTTACCTGACCCAAATTCATGCCACACCGCCGGGTGATACGTCGTTTCCAGACCTGGATCCGCAACAGTGGCAGGAAATTTCCAGAGAAGCGCATCAACCGGAATCTGAGGGAGGGCCCGCTTTCAGCTTCCTAATCCTCGAAAGAATGGGTTAAACTCTCGCCAATAAAAAATCGGATTTGAAATTAGGGGAGGAGTTCAACATGGCAAATGTATCAATGTCGCAAAACCTGAACGTTTCTGCTGATGAAGCGTGGAAACTGATTGGCGGCTTCAATGCGCTACCTGACTGGCATCCGGCGGTCGAAAAAAGTGAGCTGACAGAAGAAGGTCAGGAACGCACACTCAGCCTTGCGGGGGGCGGCACAATCGTCGAGCGGTTGGAAAAAATGGATGACGGTTCGCGAACCTACACTTATTCCATCAAGGAAAGCCCGCTGCCGATTGCCAACTATACGGCGACCATCAGAATTTCAGGCGAAGGTGACAACTGCACCATCGACTGGTCGAGCGAATTCGATGCTGTTGGCGCACCCGAAACGGATGCGACGGCTGCAATTCAGGGAATTTATCAAGCCGGGTTTGATAATCTCAAAAAGATGTTCGGCGGCTGAATTATTGACTGTTGCCCGATAAAGATCAGTTCCGTTGGGTTACAAGTGGAAACAGTCAACCGCGATCCACCATTCGCGTTCATAGGGGAATAGCGAACCCAGATAAATCTGCCCGTCGGATTTGACATCTGTTGTCGGGACGTATCCTGGTGCCAGACTGACCAGTGTGGTGGCGACGCAGATGGCGTTGTTTTTGAACAGCGCAAAAACGTCCTTGCCCGATTGCGACCGATCAACAAACCGCTTGGTTTCATCTGTTTCACGCCAGCCCGCATGTTCCATAGATGCCTTGATAAAAGCGTGCATGTCAGCAAGCGAGCGGATTTGAGCACCCTCGATATGGGCCCCCGATCCAACCGCATGCAAACGGCACAGGCGACCCTGGATGCCATGTTCATTGTCCGGAAACTCATACTCCATCTGGCGGAACGCGGGTTCGATAGGGATACCGTCCTCAAGGGCTTTGCGGACATCGGCGCATTCGGAATAGGGCAGGGCCGTGACTTTTTTTTCAAGGATGTTAGCGCGCAACGACCCACCCGCGACAATAGCCGCGGCAGTCAGCGCACACAGCGCCCAAATTGAAAACCCCCGTGTCATTCCGGGTATCGTAGGCGAAAAACCTGTCCTGCCCAAGAGGATCGAGTGCTGTTCCTGTGGTTTTTATTTTTGGCACGGGATTTAGGGGATGATTCCACAGCTGGGCAAAATGAAAATGCAGGTCTAATTGTGTTGAACTTGGCGATTTTTTGATCGCATATGAAAAGTGGGATTATGGGGATAACGGGGTAAATAAACGATAATGGCTAAGATCACCGAAGCGTTCTGGCGTTATGAGGGACCGACCCTATTGGTCGGAATTGCCATCTATACGGGCTGGATTGCATTAATCCTGAATTACACGGTTTTATCATGGCCGGTTTTAGTCATTCTGGGCAGCATTCTGACGGCTTGGCACAGTTCTCTTATTCACGAATCCGTTCATAATCTGAATACGGTTCCCAAATGGCTGAAGATGGCTCTGGTGCTGCCTCCCTTGAGCGTTTGGTATCCCTATACTTATTATGCACGTGCCCACACCATCCATCATCGTGATAATAATTTGACGGATCCGGAGCACGATCCCGAATCATTTTATTTTACCAGGTCACAATGGGACCGAATGAGCCTGCCGCTGAAATCGATTTTCATGTTCAATCAGACTTTTGTCGGACGGATCAGCGTTGGCCCGGTGATTGCAATCGTCCAGTTGATTTATGATATTGCCAGAAAAGTAATACACGGAGACCGGAAAGCGATTCGGGGGCTGATGCTTCATGGGGCGTCTCTGGTCATGCTGTTCTGGTTTCTGGAACAGGTCGCGGGAATGAATTGGTGGATGTATGTGGCTTGTGTGGCTTATCCCGGATTGGCGCTAAGTCTGGTGCGTTCGTTTTGCGAGCATGGCGCGGCCACAGACCCGGCGCATCGCACGGCAATTATCGAATCGGGAATATTTTTCAATCTGCTGTTTCTCTACAATAATCTTCATGTTGTCCATCATCTTGACCCCAAGATGAAGTGGTATGATATTCCCCGGTATTATCATGCGCATCGCGATGAGCTGCTGGAACACAATGGCGGTTACTTTTTTGCCAGCTATCGGGAAATGATTCGCCAGACCCTGTTCACACCCGCCTTTTTACCTGTCCACCCAAATACCTGAAAGAATCGTTAAATGAGCCCGTCATCCCTGTCTCCTGAAGAATTGTCCGAACGCATTGGCAAAGCTGAACAGCACTACCAGGACCTGAGCCGCCGTAATCTTCAACTGGATATGACGCGGGGCAAACCGTCACCGGAACAACTGGATTTAAGCGATACCATGCTGAGCATTGTCGATGGCAGCAACTGCAAGGGTGATGACGGTACGGATTATCGCAATTACGGGATCGGCACGGGAATTCCTGAAGCCAAGGCCTTGTTTGCCAAATTCATGGATGTGTCCACAGATGAAATCATCATCGGCGGCAACGCCAGCCTGACCATGATGTATGACGCTTTTGTCGGCGGCCTGTTATTCGGCATGCCCGGCAGCACTGGTCCGTGGCGGGAACAGGGGGGGATCAAGTTTATCTGTCCCGTTCCCGGATATGATCGCCATTTTGCCATCTGCGAACGCCTCGGGTTCGAAATGATTAACGTTGATATGGGTGACGATGGTCCGGATATGGATGCCGTAGAAACGCTTGTCGCTGATGATGCCGCGATCAAGGGGATCTGGTGTGTACCCAAATATTCCAACCCGACGGGTGCTACCTATAGCGATGAAATCGCCGGGCGTTTGGCCACCATGAAAACCGCCGCCCCGGATTTCAGAATATTCTGGGACAATGCCTATACGGTTCATCATCTGGGGGATGGTCCTGACCGGGTCGCCAATATTCTGGAGCTTTGCAAAGAGACAGGGAACCCGGATCGTCCGTTGATGTTTGGCTCAACATCCAAGGTTACCCATGCCGGATCGGGCGTGGCGATGATGGCAGCGTCCGTCGCCAATATCAAAGACGCGGCGGAAAAACTGTTTTATTCGACCATTGGTCCCGACAAGATCAACCAGCTTCGCCACGTGCGGTTTTTTGGCGATCTGGATGGCCTGCTGGCACATATGGAAAAGCAGGCCGCCTCAATCGCGCCAAAATTTTCTGCGGTTGATGCAGCACTCGAGAAAAATCTTGCCGGTAAAGGTCTTGCTACCTGGACCAAACCACGGGGCGGCTATTTTGTCAGTGTTGATGTACTGGACGATTGTGCGGCGGAAATCATTGATCTGGCCGGTAAAGCCGGTGTTAAACTGACGCCTGCCGGGGCAACCTTCCCTTACGGCAAAGACCCGAAAGACAGCAACATTCGTCTCGCGCCGACCATGCCGTCGGTTTACGAGATCGAGCAGGCCATGGAGGTCTTCTGCGCCTGCGTTGAACTGGTCTGTGTGCGGAAATTGCGGGAGAGTGAGGCCCCTGAATGAAAAAGATTGAGGTGGACCCCTTCGCTTGGGAGCAGAAAACGCTCAAAATGATGTTGGACACGAACTTTAGATTGCGGATTGCCCGCGGTGTGGGTCAATTGATGACCAATTTACCGTTTGAGCCCGACCAACTGCTGGTACACATCTCCAACAAATTGAAGCTTAATGACGCGGTTTTCCAAAGAAAGACGACATTTCTGGGAAAGCTCATCAATCGGCTTACCAGGGAAGACCCGGACCTCATAATTCTGGACGGCATCGCCGCCAGACAGCTTTTTGAGTTTGCCGATAAACCACCACCCAATGATATTGACATAAATTCGCGTTACGAAGTCCACCGCGACATTGTCAGGATGTTATATAATCGGGCGCAAAGGCGGATATTGTCTCAGGAAGAAATGAACGCCTGATCATACCAGCCCCTACCTCTTTGAACGGGATTAAATCTGCGTTGTCGCCTGCGTCATCCGTCAAGAAGGGAAGGATTGGCACCCCCTTCCGGCCGAACTGACTTGTGGCTGGCAAGCAGAATATTGGTTTCTGAGTCGAAGACACCCTGAATCCGTCTGATCTCCCGCAATAGCACATCGAAGGTCTCAAGATTGGTTGCTTCAATTTCAGTAATGATATCCCAGCGACCGTTCGTGGAATAAATGGCATGTACTTCAGGATACCCTGTGAGTCGGCGAAAAACGCTGTCGGCGGCCTGCCCGTCAACTTTTAATGTGGTAATGGCGCGCACCTGGGCACCCGGTACTTTGCCCATTGCCAGGGTGAAACCCTGTATGGTGCCACTGTCCTGCAACCGGTCAATGCGCGCCCGAACGGTTGCCCGCGAGACGCCAAGTTGAGGTGCCAAGCTTGAAACCGGCGTTCGGGCGTCGGAACGCAGGAGTGATATCAATTTGCGATCAAGGTCGTCCATTTTTACCAATATGTCAGTTAATACTTATCACTTTGAATAATAATATTATCATTATTATCAATTTTTTATCTATTTGCCACATTGAAAATCCATATAATTGATTGCGGAGGAACCATTGGCGGCTGGGTAGAGCTATCCTTGAAACCGGTGGTCAATAAAAAATCGATGCCATGCCAATGCTTTGATGGGCTTTGGACGAAGTCGATATCCCGAACCGGTGCTGGTTCAAAAGTCAGCGCCATGACGTGATTAAACAAAGTCTCCCGTCAATGGGAGCAAACAGGGGAAATAAATCAAATGGAAATGTTAGAGTCGTTTTTTGGCGTAATTGGAGACCTGACTTGGGGGTGGGCATTGATTCCATTCCTTGTCGTTCTGGGGGTCTTTTTCACCATCGCGAGCGGGTTTGTGCAGTTCAAGTATTTTACCCGAATGTTCCGGGTGCTGTCTGGCCAGAATCAATCCGGTGACCCCAACGCTATCACGGCACGTGAGGCGTTGTTGCTGTCCGTTGGCGGTCGTGTTGGTGGTGGTAACATTGCGGGTGTCGCGGTCGCTATTACGCTTGGTGGACCGGGAGCCGTGTTCTGGATGTGGGCCATCGCCGTGGTCGGCATGGCAACAAGTCTGGTTGAGTGTTCACTGGCACAATTATACAAAGAGCCTGAAGGTGACGGTACGTTCCGCGGCGGGCCCGCGCGCACCATTTTGCACGGACTCGGCAGTGATTATCGTTGGCTCGCGATCCTTTACGCCATTTCGCTGATCGCGGCCTTTGGCATCGGGTTTCCGGCGTTCCAGGGCAATACAGTTGCCGGGGCGGCGCAGGACAGTCTCGGTATTGACCGGATGATCACCGGCATCGTCCTGGCGATTGGAACAGGCTTTGTCGTATACGGCGGAATTCACCGTATTGCCAAGGCTTGTGATGTGATCGTGCCAATCATGGCGCTTGGATACATCGGCATGTCGTTGCTGGTTATTGTCATCAATCTTGATGGCATTCCGGCAGTGATCGGCTCTATCGTGTCGAACGCTTTGGGGTTTGAAGAAGCTGTCAGCGGCGGTATGGGTGCAGCTATTGCACAGGGTTTGCGCCGTGGTCTGTTTTCGAACGAAGCGGGACTGGGTTCTGCCCCGAATGTTGCGGCAACAGCGGATGTTCGTCATCCAATCAGTCAGGGCATCACGCAGTCGTTTTCGGTGTTTATCGACACCATCATTATCTGCTCGTGCACGGCTTTCGTGATCCTGCTTGGCGACGTTTACGTGCCGGGCGCAGAGGGCATCGACGGTGTTGCGTTGACCCAGCAATCGCTGGTTTCACACCTCGGCAACTGGGTGCAGTACTTCCTGACCGGGGCGGTTCTGCTGTTTGCGTTCAGTTCCATCATCTACAACTACTATCTGGGTGAAAACGCCCTGACCGTCATGACAAAAAGCAAAGGCGTGCTTCATGGCTTCAAGATTGCGCTGGTCGGCATCGTGTTTCTCGGTGCTGTCGCACCCGCCGCAACGTCAGTATTCTTTTTCTCGGATCCGATGATGGGCATATTGGCCGTTGTCAACCTGGTGGCGCTGACGATGTTGTTCCCGATTGCCAAGCGGCTGATTGTCGACTTCAGTGACCAACTGAAAGCTGGTGTGGATCGCCCGGTTTTAAATCCCGACAATTTTAAGGATCTGGATATTAATCGCGAAGTCTGGAACGGCAAGGCATAGGCGTCGAACCACTCCTGAGACCTAACCAGTCTTCACTTACCCCAATGTTGGCGGCGCGACCCGTTTGTCGCGTCGCCAATGGCGGTTTTTGTGCCTGCGTCATGCGAGGCTGACACCGAAACCCCCACAAACCCCCACATTTTCATGCCGCCCGTCGTTTCGAACAGAAAAAACCGCAGAATTCTGACATTCTCAAAAATTCAAAATTAACATGGTATGCAAAAACCCCCACATTGCCCACGTCAGTCCTCAAAAACCCCCAACAGTGTGGGGGTAAATGTTGTGTTTTCGGAAGGGCGTCCAGAACACCAAATCTTTTCCTCCCCCTCTTGATGGGGGGAGCATCTGTGTTTGAAGTCAAGGAGGATTTGGGCTCCATTTTCTATTTTCGGTGATAAGGGAGTTTGCGAGAATGACGAGTTTTCGCATGACTGCGGTGAGGGCGACCTTTGGCTTTTTGCCGGTTTCGATG
>JAJFIJ010000050.1 GCA_021775105.1 Rhodospirillales bacterium
GAGGGATCTCCATCATCCATTTGTTAACACAGTGGAGATCCGGGAATGCGCGGGGAAATATGGGATAGGCTGGAGGCCCGTTTTGTCCATTCCTACGCCGGTATAACCCGGATCAGGTTCAACGGGTCACCGCGCAAAAGAAATTATCACTCTTCAGTTTTGCGGAATCTCAGCCCGGCTCAGGGCCCCCCGTGGAGTCGTTGGATTTTGCAGAGCCGTTGCTGGAAGGTCAAGCAGGATTGCAGCCGCAGAAAGATTATTTCGAATTCGCGCATTTGAACCTCAGATTCGACAAAAATTCCCGTAAACCCTTGTAATTATGATTTTATTTTCCTTCCCTCTATAGACAGACCCCCGGCCAGGCACTCTATAATTGCCAAAATTGCCGCCAGAAGCTGATTTCCAGGCTGTTCAGGGAAACTCATTGTAACGTCTGCCGCGAGGAGCATTCGGCTATGGTTTTTTCAATTGATGACTACGACGATCATGAAGCCATCGTTTTTCATCAGGATCGCAACAGCGGTCTGAAGGCAATTATCGGCATCCACAATACCGCACTCGGACCGGCGCTCGGCGGATGCCGGATGTGGCCCTATGCCACCGAAGACGAAGCCGTCACCGATGTCCTGCGCCTGTCTAGAGGCATGACCTATAAAGCCGCCATCACCGGCCTGCCCTTGGGTGGTGGCAAATCGGTGATCATTGGCGATCCGCGAACCGACAAATCATCGGCCCTGCTCAGGGCCATGGGGCGCTTCATCAATTCTTTGGACGGGCGCTATATTTCAGCCGAAGATGTCGGTACTACGGTCGCAGATTTGGATGCGATGCGAAAAGAGACACCCTATGCCCGCGGCACCTCAGGTGGCAGCGGCAACCCCTCACCGGCGACGGCATTCGGCGTTTATCAGGGCATCCGGGCGGTGGTCAAACACCGCTTTGGCACGGATGATCTGAAAGACATTCGCGTCGCCGTTCAGGGGCTCGGCAACGTCGGCTACGGTCTCGCCGAACTTCTGGCGAAGGACGGTGCGCAGCTTGTCGTCACCGACATCAATACGGATCGGGTCAAGGCTTTTGCCGAACAGTACGGAGCCGCAGTAACCTCACCGGAGGACATTCACAAGGCCGACGTCGATATCCTTGCTCCCTGTGCGCTGGGAGCCAGCCTCAATGACCAGACCCTGCCCGAAATCAAAGCCGCTATCATTGCCGGTTCCGCCAACAACCAGTTGGCCCGTCCCGAACACGGCATCGACCTTCATGAGCGCGGCATCCTCTATGCACCGGACTATGCAATCAATGCCGGTGGTCTGGTGACCGTCGCCGCTGAAGGAGCGGATTATTCGGAAACGGCGGCAATGGAAAAGGTCGAAGGCATCTACGACACAATGACTGAAATTTTCACCCGATCCGACCGCGAGAACACCGCACCGGAAATCATTGCCGACCGGATGGCGGAGGAACGTTTCAAGGGCGCTATCAAGGTTGCAGCGTGATCAGATCAGCCCGTTAACATCCACCAACTCTTCTAGCGCCCAGACACGTTTGATCAGTTGATCCATCTCAGCCTGATTGAGAACCACGCCCGCCAGTTCACGGAATTTATTTTCCAGTTCGGCGTCGCTCAGCGGGGCATCGGGGTCGCCTTTTCGGGTCGGGGCATAGTGGAGAAAAGTGTGCCCATCCTGCGTTTCGATTTCGACAAAGGCTGAGCGTTGGCCGGGGAAGACGGCTTCAGCGCGCGGATCAACGGCCATTTCTACCCGCTCCATCAGCGCACGGAGATCGGTATTTTCCAGCCATTCCGGCGTAAAGGCGGCGAGGCGCGCACTGCCTTCAAGGGCCGCCATGGCACAAACGTAGGCGAGACTGAATTTCGCTTCATAGGGGGTTTTCGGGTTGCGGTTTCCGCAAACTTCAAGCGCCTTTTCATACGTGCCGACAGTGATTTTTTTGATATCAGTCGCCCGCAGTTCATTGGACCGACAGATTACCAGCACGCCATCAATAGCGGCGAAGGCATGACCGCAGCAGCAGTGGTTCTTCTGCGTCATCCGGGTGATCGTGAAATCCTGCCCAAGATCGGCAAACGTTGCATCCCAGTCAACATCTTCGCTCATCGCGTTGCCGAACCCGCGCTCGCCTTCAAGCATGTTATCGGCCCCCGTCACCCCCTTCTCCGCCATCAGCGCACAAAGCAGTCCGGTTTCCGCCGCCCGCCCGGCATGCAATGCCTTGCTCATGGCATCCGACCGAAAAGCCTGTTGCAGGGCGGCTGCGAAAGTCGCCGAATTGGCGATCGCATGTTTGGCCTGAACGGCGCTTAATCCGAGTGCCCGAGCGGATGCCGCCGCCGCGCCGAAAGCACCGACAGTTCCGGTGGTGTGCCAATAGTCGTAGTGGCGGGGTTGGATGGCACGTCCAATACGGTTGGAAACTTCGTAACCTGCGACAACAGCAGCAATCAGGTCCTGGCCTGACAGCTTACGCGACTGCGCCGCCGCCAGTGCTGCTGCAATCGTCGGTGGACCGGGATGATAAATGGCGTCGCGGTAGATGTCGTCAACTTCGAGCGTATGCGCGGCAGTGCCGTTGATCAGGGCGGCCGTGCGTGGGGTTGCTTTCGTGCCATCGGGGATCAGACGGGATGAACCGCTGCCGACCTCTTCCCCCAGAGACGCGGCAACAAACCGTGCCGGGTCTTCGACACCGCCCGGAATGGTCGCTGAAAACCAGTCGAGGATGCAGCGTTTGGCGGCGTGCAGAACATCGGTGGGAAGTTCAGACGTTGAAACCCCGACCGCATAGTCGCTCAGTCGCTGCACCCACATTGATCTCTCCTAGAACTGTGCCAGATACTGCGCCGGATCGATAACCGCTTCGATCAGCAGGGGCCGGGTAAGGTCCGCCGCCGCTTCCAGCGCATCGGCCAGTTGCTGACGGGTCTCGACATGAATGCCGTCAGCCCCCATGCCTTCGGCAATCTTGACCAGATCGCCCGGATCAAAGGTCGTGCTGCCGACATCGTATTGTTTGGTGATCTGTTTCAACTCGATCCGGTTGAGCTTGCCATCCTTGAAAACAATAATGATCAGCCCGAGCCCCAGTTCGACCGCCAACCCGAGTTCGGACTGAACCATGGCGAATCCGCCATCACCGGTGAAACAGACGACCGGACGATCCGGATTGAGCATTTTGGCGGTCATTGCGCCGGGTAAGGAAAAACCCATTGACGACAGGCCGTTGGTTAACAATACAGACCCGGTATCAAAAGTCGTCCAGCCCTGCCCGACCAGCAATTTGTGCGATCCCACATCCATGGTGATCATGGTGTCTCTGGCCATCACGTCACGGGTTGCAGAGACAACGTCGACCGGATTGAGCACACCGGCAATCGCCCCCGAAGCATAAAGCGCAAACAAGCCATCCCGGTGCTCGGCGATGGTTTTCTCCGTCCATTTGGCGTCGCCCGAATAGCCATCCGTCAGCGCATCGACAATCGCCGGAACGTTGCCAACCAGCTCAATGGCGGCGGGATAGATCTGGTCGGTGTTGGCGACGGCATCGATATGAATGACCGGCGCACCGACACTCCAGGGTTTGATCAGCTCAACCGCATCAAAACCGATACAGAGCACCAGATCGGCCTTGCCGAGAAAATCCCAGATATACTTGTTACACGCCATATCCAGCGTACCGGCAAACATCGCATGATCCTCTGACAGAACCCCCTTGCCCTTGGGTGAAACAACGACCGGGACCCCGGCTTTTTCTGTCAGTGCTTTCAAAGATGTCCCTGCGCCCAGGCGCGCCGCCGCCATGCCGGCGACGATTACCGGTCTTGTAGCATTTTTCAGCATCCGCACCGGATCGGGGTCGATGCCATCGGCGGCAAAAACCTGCATCGAGTGGA
>JAJFIJ010000006.1 GCA_021775105.1 Rhodospirillales bacterium
CTGTTTGTCCGCCTCTGCAAGCTCAAAAAGCGCTGTTGCATAGCGGCCCGCTAGGCCGGAAGCGCCGATGACGTCAGATGACACCTGGAAATTCCTCGTCTGTTATTTGTTAGCGACACCGGTATTTCGGGAAAAGTTTGCCTCCCTCCGATTCTCCGGCACCGTTGGTCCGCCATCGGGTGACCCCTCCTGCGAAACGCGGCATTTCGTACCATACTCATTCCGCCATTGCAACCAGACTCACGACACTTTTGGAAATTACTGAAACCCTTGGATTTCTGCGATTTCTGAGGGAGCTGGTTTGCTCATCAAGGAACGCCGTCAGGTTACATTCCGGTGGCGGAAAATCAAGGTTTGTTACATAAAACTCATGGGATCAATATCGACCTGTACACGCACGGAATTTTGCCAGTCGGTTTGAGCCAGCCATTGGCGGACAATCGATTGCACCCGGGTTTCCTTCGGGGCCTTCAGCAGCAGACGCCGGCGATGCCGACCCCGCAGCAGGGCAAATGGAGCCGGGGCGGGTCCAAGAACCTGAATGCCATCGATATTTGGTGCGGTTCGGCTAAGATTGCGGGCGGCTTCATCGACCGCGAATTCATTGGGACCGGAAACAATCAGGGCGACCAGACGGCCAAACGGCGGCATCGCAATCTGTTGACGTGACCGGGTTTCGGCTTCCAGAAACCGGGTTTTGTCGCCGGACAGAATTGCCGACATCACCGGATGCTTCTTCATGTAGGTCTGCACCACAACCCGCCCCGGCCTGTCCGCCCGCCCTGCACGACCGGCAACCTGATAAAGCAATTGATATGTGCGTTCGGCGGCGCGCAAATCACCGCCCTGTAAACCCAAGTCGCCATCGACGACACCAACCAGCGTCAGCATCGGAAAATGATACCCCTTGGCGACAATCTGGGTGCCGATAATGATATCGATTTCGTGGTCTTCGATTCGCCGAACCAGCTCGGCGGCAGCTTTGGGAGAGGCGATGTTATCACTGGTCGCAATGACCATTCGCACGCCAGGCAACAGCAACTCCACCTCTTCAGCCAGTCTCTCGACTCCGGGTCCGCAAGCGACAAGACTGTCTTCGGTCTCACACGCCGGGCATTTTTCTGGCTTTGGAATGTTGAAACCGCAATGGTGACATTGCAAACGGCCCTGCAAGCGGTGCTCAACCAGCCATGACGTACAACGTGGGCATTGAAACCGGTGACCGCAGGTCCGGCACAATGTCAGTGGTGCGTACCCCCGGCGGTTCAGGAACAGCAAAACCTGTTCGCCACTGGCGACGGTTTCGGCGACGGCGGCGGCAAGCACGGGCGACAGCCAGCGGCCTCGCGGTGGCGGTTCTTTGATCATGTCTGCGATCTGGATGTCAGGCAAACCGGCCCCGCCATGACGACCCGGAAGATGGAGAAAGTCATAACGTCCGGAATCAGCGTTGACCAACGATTCGAGCGATGGCGTCGCTGAAGCCAGAACAACCGGAAAGTTACCAAGATTGGCGCGCACCACGCCCATGTCCCGGCCATTGTAAATAACCCCGTCTTCCTGCTTGAAGGCGCTCTCGTGCTCTTCATCGATAACGATCAACCCGAGATCGGGAAATGGCAAAAACAAAGCCGAGCGCGCACCGACAACGACCTTCGCGCTTCCCTCGGCGACCGCTCGCCAGGTATGGCGGCGCTGACGGGCGCTCAAATCGGAATGCCAGACCCCGGGATCAACCCCGAACCGGTCCCGAAAACGCGCCAGCCACTGAGCACTCAAGGCAATTTCCGGCAACAGAACCAGAACCTGACTGCCCCGTTTCAGAGCCTCGGCAACAGCTTCAAAATACACCTCCGTCTTCCCGGACCCCGGCACACCATCCAGCACAGTCGCGCGGAATTCATTTTCCTGAACGTCAATCACCAGCTTGGCGGCGGCCCTGGATTGTTCCTCGGAAAGATCATGTCCCTTCCGGTCCCATTCGGGTTTCGGAAACGGAGCCATTGCAGACAGTTCAACCTTGATCAGCACCCCTGCATCGAAAAGTCCCTTTATTACGCCGACACTGGTTCCGGCCTCGCGCGCAAGGTCGGTTGCGGGTCTTGGCGGGCCATCAGACAAAACAGCGATTATCCGCTCACGGGCAGGTGTGATCCGGATGTCGGGTTGCTCTGCATTAAGCGCATAGGCGCTAATTGGCTTGGGTGGCAACAGCGCATCGCGCACGCTCATCGCCATTTTCAGGACGCTGCCCTTTGAATGAAGGGTATAAGCGGAAACCCAATCAACGAACCGGCGGGAGTCATCCGGAAGCGACGGGCAATCCAGTTTCGATGCCACCTCGCGCAATTTCTTTTCACTGACTTCGCCTTCACCTTTACCCCAGACAACGCCATCGGCATGGCGGTTCCCCAGTGGTACGTTGACGAAGTCGCCATCGGCCAGAACCAGACCTTCGGGAACGCGATAATCGTAGGCTGCTCCAAGTGGCAAGGGCAACAACACGGCGACCCGGTCCCCCGGCCCGTAGCAGGCCGTGTTTTCCTTGGCTATTAACTTGTCAGTGCCTGACGTCATGAGTTGGCGTTACATTATTTATTAAGGGAACAGAAGTGTATAATAGGGCGATTCGCAATTCTGTCAGGGTTAATGAGGTTTGACACATGACGCAACACCCAGATGAGACCGCTATTGAAAACAGCGTGGCTGAACTTTCGGAACAGGATGTTGTTGATTATCTTCAGGCACACCCGGAATTTTTCCGCACGCACGCCCATGTCCTGAGCGATATGGAAGCTCCGGACCGGTGGTCGGAAGACGCCGACGGGATTGTCGATATGCAGCGGTTCCTTCTTGATCGACGTTCCAGCGAAATTGATGAACTCCGGGATTGCGCGCAGGAAGTGATTGAGACCAGCCGCACCAACATGTCGGTTCAGACCCGCACCCACGCGGCTGTACTGGCGGCGCTGTCGGCTACTGACTTTGCCCATCTTTCACATATCCTCACCGATGACTGGCCATTTCTTCTTGATGTTGATGTCGTTGCGCTTGGCTTTGAGCCGCCCTACCGGCCGGACCCGCGGTTTGTCTCAAACGAGCTTATTCAGTTTGCCGCCGGTTCTGCCGACACCTATATCGGCACCGATAGCGACATTATGCTGATCCGTGATCTGAACGACGACGGGACGATTTTCGGAGCCGGGGCCGGACTGGTCCGCTCCGCCGCCATCGCCCGCGTCCGTCCGTCGCCGCACTCACCCATCGGCATTCTGGCACTGGGTTCGCGCGGCGCGGTCTTTCGTCCGGGACAGGGAACGGAACTGATCAATTTTCTGGTTCGTGTTGTTGAAAGCCAGATTCACAAGGCGCTGGAACCGGTCGGTGCCCAACTGTGATTGACGGGTTCGCCGAACCGCAGGTGATCAGCGCCATTTCAGACTGGCAGGCGTGGTTGTCCCATGAACGGCGATACTCCAAGCATACCCTTAGCAGCTACACCCACGACCTTGCCGGATTTTTCCGGTTTATGGCCGGGCATCTGGGATATCCACCGGGATTGTCTGATCTTAACAGCCTGACCGCCATGGATTTCAGAAGTTATCTGGCAAAACGCGGTGAAGACGGGCTGGAGCGAACCTCAACTGCCCGGGCGATGTCGACGCTCAGGAGTTTTTTCAGATATCTGGAACGTCAGGACATGGTTTCCAACGCCGCGATCAGCGCCATTCGAACACCGAAGGTTCCGAAATCAATCCCCAAGGCCCTGACCGTAGAGGATGCAAAAAACGCCCTCAATGACATTGCCGAACTGAGTGATGAAGCCTGGGTGGGCAAGCGCGATCAGGCGCTGTTGACCCTGCTTTATGGCTGCGGTCTCCGGCTTGGCGAAGCGATCGCGCTCAATTGCGGCGATCTTCCGGGACGCGGCAGCGCCAGCGATATGATCAGAGTGACCGGCAAAGGCAACAAGCAACGCCTTGTCCCGGTGCTGTCGGTCGTCCAGAAGATTCTGATGGAATATCTTGATTTGCGCCCGTTTGACGATGAGGACGATACCCCGCTTTTCGTCGGTGTTCGCGGCGGACGGTTAAACCCCGGCGTCGCCCAACGTCAGGTTCGCCAATTGCGCGCCTTGCTCAGTCTTCCGGACTCAGCAACCCCGCATGCCCTGCGCCACAGTTTTGCCACCCACTTGCTGGGCGGCGGTGGCGATTTACGGACGATTCAGGAACTTCTGGGCCATGCTTCACTGTCAACAACCCAGCGCTATACGGAAGTTGATTCCGAGCACCTCTCCGCGATCTATGATTCTGCTCATCCCCGCGCCCGACGGCGCTAAACAAATGAGTGCCCGAAGGCGTTAACAGACAAATGGCTCAAGCGCCTGCTTGAACTGATTGATGAATTCGCGCAACAGTAATGGCCGCGGATGGTAGACTGGATATAACAGATCAAGATTGAACGGGACCTGGGGTTCGAACGGAATCGCGACCAGACCCTGATCAATATATTCGGCGGCATCTATGGCACTGACAATCGAAGCGCCGACACCCCGGTTGGCCAGCAGGCAGGCCGTTGCAAACTGCCTGACTTCAACCCGGCGTTCCAGTTTTACACCGGCTTCTTCAAATTTACGTTCGACCGCATGATTGAAACTGTGATCACGGTCATTGGTAATCATCGGTTCATCTTCGAGGTCTATTGGTTCTATCACCTCACGTGCCGACAACCTGTGCCCCTTCGCCATTACACAGACAGAGCGCACAATTATCGACTCCTGCTCGACAGCACTGTGACCTTCAAACTCATCGGCAATCCCCACATCATATTGCTGGGCGGCAATCCACTCACGCACACGCGCAGAACTGCGGGTCTGGATGGAAACCGTCACATCGGGGCGATCAGTCAGGAAATCGGCTACCACACGCGGCAACAGGGATGTTGCAAACCCGGGCAAACAGGCGATCCGGAGATGGCCGGTCTTCTGATGCAGGATATCATGAGAAATTTGCGAAATATGGTCGAGATTGGCAAACACCCGTTCCACCTCTGCAAACAGAAATTCTGCTTCCGGTGTTGGGTGCAGCCGCCCCTTGCGACGCTGAAAGACAGGAAAGCCCAATGTTTGTTCCAGATTGGTGATCAAGCGGCTGACGGCGGGCTGGGAAATATTGAGCATTCCCGCCGCCGACGTGACGCCACCAGTGATCATAATGGCGCGAAACGCTTCCAGTTGCCGTATTCTGATCATGAGTTTCCAGTCCAGATATCTGAATCGATTTATCATAACATAACATTATGGATCGTTGTTAAAATTGTATTAGACAACATGATCAATAGGTCCGATCATTTTGTCGTAAAATTGTCATGACGCTGTCATCTGCGTTACGCTTTTTAGAGCGTAATGGTGGCTTGTCAGGTTTGGTTCCGGGGGATGTTTTATTTACGCAACCAACCGCCATCTCGTTTCCGTTTTGCAACGGATACAAATCTAGGGAGAGAAATTATGTCGTTATCCAAGAAAATTCTGACAGCATCGGCAATTGCCACGTTTGTCGGATCAACAGGGCTCGCATCCGCCGCCACCGAAGTTCAGTGGTGGCATGCCATGGGTGGCACCAATGGCGAACGCGTCAACAAGATTGCCGCCGACTTCAACGCCACGCAATCTGATTACAAGGTCGTTCCCGTTTACAAAGGCAACTACACGGAAACCATGACCGCGGCGGTCGCTGCGTTCCGGGCGAAAAAACAGCCGCACATCGTGCAGGTGTTTGAAGTTGGTACGGCCACCATGATGGCAGCCAAGGGTGCCGTTTATCCGGTTGAGCAGGTAATGAAAGACGCCGGCGAACCGTTTGACAAATCGCAGTATCTGCCAGCCGTTATCAGTTATTACCAGACCTCACAGGGCGAACTGCTTTCCATGCCGTTCAATAGCTCAACGCCGGTGCTCTGGTATAACAAGGACGCTTTCAAGAAAGCAGGCGTTTCCAGCCCACCCAAAACCTGGGATGATATGAAAAGTGCATCGGAAAAACTGGTAGCAGCCGGATACAAATGTGGCTTCTCGTTCGGCTGGCAATCCTGGGTGATGATCGAAAACTACGGTTCATGGCACAATCTGGCGATGGGCACCAAAGAAAATGGATTTGCCGGTCTCGACACAAATTTCACTTTCAACAATGACAAGGTGAAGGCTCGTCTGGCCAGCATCGCAGATTGGTCCAAGGATAAACTGTTCACCTACGGTGGACGGCGGGGCGACAGCCTTTCCATGTACACCAATGGCGAATGTGGCATGTGGATGAATTCATCGGCCTATTACGGCAGCATCAAGAAGCAGGCCAAGTTTGAGTTTGGCCAGACCATGCTGCCGCTCGATACGAACGCCGCCAGCAAGCCACAGAACTCGATCATCGGCGGGGCAACGCTGTGGGTTCTCAAGGGCCACGACAAGGATGACTACAAAGGTGTTGCCAAATTTATGACCTACCTGTCTTCATCGGAAGTTCAGGCATGGTGGCATCAGGAAACCGGCTATGTGCCGATTACCACACCGGCTTATGAGCTCTCCAAAAAACAGGGCTTCTATAACTCCAACCCGGGAACGGACACGGCAATCAAGCAGCTTAGCCTGAACACGCCGACGCCCAATTCGCGTGGTCTTCGCTTCGGCAATTTTGTTCAGATCCGGGACATTCTGAACGAAGAAATGGAAGCCATCTGGAGTGGCAAGAAAACCGCTGCTGAGGGGCTGGATGATGCCGCTTCGCGCGGTGACAAACTGCTTCGCAAATTCGAACGCGCCAACATGTAGTTTCCTCCCAAGATCGCAGCCGTCCCTGGAATCCCTTTGACCGGGGGCGGCTGACGATCAATCGGTGTTGGATAAAGCCATGCTCAAACGCGTTCACTTCGGTCCTTCGGTGTTACCCTATATGCTGGTCGCGCCCCAGATCCTCATCACCGTTGTCTTTTTTATCTGGCCTGCCAGTCACGCTATATATCAATCCTTGCTTATTCAGGACGCTTTCGGCCTTAGTACCGAATTTGTCTGGTTAGAAAATTTTGAAGTGCTGTTTGAAGATGAACATTATTTAGGCACTTTCGAACGCACCATCTTTTTTTCCGTTATGGTCGCGGCCTCCTCCATGGGTTTCTCCCTTGTGCTGGCAGCCATGGCAGACCGGGTTATCAAGGGAGCGACAACCTATCGCACCCTACTGATCTGGCCCTATGCTGTCGCCCCCGTCGTCGCCGGAGCGCTCTGGGTGTTTATGCTCGACCCGACGCTTGGCATTATGACCTACGGATTGTCGGTCATGGGGTATGAATGGAACCATAAGCTGAATGGCAATGAGGCCATGGCTCTGGTCATCATCGCTGCAGCATGGAAACAAGTCGCCTACAATTTTCTGTTTTTTCTGGCTGCCATGCAGTCCATCCCGAAATCGCTGATTGAGGCCGCGGCCATTGATGGTGCTGGACCTGTTCGCCGGTTCTGGACAATCGTCTTCCCGCTGATTTCGCCAACAACGTTTTTCCTGATGGTGGTTAATATCGTCTATGCGTTCTTCGAAACGTTCGGAATCATCCATGCTGTTACTCAGGGCGGACCGGCAAAAGCGACTGAAATTCTGGTCTATAAAGTCTTCAATGATGGTTTCGTCGGCCTTGATCTTGGCGGCTCCGCTGCGCAGTCGGTTATCCTTATGGCGATTGTCATCAGCCTGACGGTCATCCAGTTTCGATATGTCGAAAAGAAGGTCGAGTACTGATGATCGAAAATCGACCCTTCATCACCATATTCTGCCACGTGATGCTCATTCTGGGCGTGGCCATTATTGCCTTTCCAATCTGGATCACCTTTGTTGCTGCCACCCATGATGCCGTGCGCATGGTTCAGATCCCGCTTCCGTTATTGCCGGGCGACCAGTTTTTTGAAAACCTCAATCAGGCCCTGAACAAGGGAATTGAGGGTGGTGCCAATCAGGGTGTCGGAATGATGCTGCTGAATAGCCTCGCCATGGCGATGATGATTGCCGTTGGCAAGATTGCCATCTCATTGCTGTCAGCATTCGCCATTGTCTATTTCAAGTTCCCCTTCCGCATGGGGTTTTTCTGGATGATTTTCATTACCCTGATGCTGCCGGTCGAAGTCAGGATTATTCCGACCTTCGAAGTGGTGGCAAACCTGAATATGCTGAATACCTACTGGGGGCTGAGTATCCCCTTGATCGCGTCAGCGACGGCAACCTTCATGTTTCGACAGACGTTCCTGACAATCCCCGATGAGTTGCTGGAGGCGGCACGCATCGATGGGGCCGGCCCCATGCGCTTTTTCAAGGACATATTGCTGCCGATGTCACGAACCAATATTGCGGCCCTCTTCGTGATCCTCTTCATCTATGGCTGGAACCAGTACCTGTGGCCACTTCTGGTGACCACAGATCAGGATATGTACACCATCGTCATGGCGATCAAGCAGATGCTGGAAACTGCCGAGCAGGCACCTGAATGGAACGTCATCATGATGACCGCCCTGCTGGCGATGCTGCCACCTGTCGTCGTCGTTGTTTTCATGCAAAAGCTTTTCGTCAAAGGCCTGACAGAGACCGAGAAATAAAGGACATCCCATGGCGCAAGTCAGACTGGACAACATTCAGAAAACCTACCCGAACGGTTTCAAGGCCATCCACGGTGTTGATGTCGATATCGCCGATGGCGAATTTGTTGTTCTGGTCGGCCCATCCGGGTGCGGGAAATCAACCCTGCTGCGCATGATTGCCGGGCTGGAATCGGTCACCGAAGGCACCGTCACGATCGGCGAACGCAAGGTCAACGATCTGGAACCGGCGGATCGTGATATCGCCATGGTATTTCAGAACTATGCGCTTTATCCGCACATGAACGTCTTCGACAACATGGCTTATGGCCTTAAAATCAGAGGCCTGACGAAACCTGAAATTCAGGATCGTGTGAAAAAGGCGGCCGACATACTGGAACTGACCGACGACCAACTGGTTCGAAAACCCCGTCAGCTCAGTGGCGGTCAGCGTCAGCGCGTCGCCATGGGACGGGCGATTGTCCGCGAACCTGCCGTCTTTCTGTTTGATGAGCCCCTATCCAACCTTGATGCCAAACTGCGCGTTCAGATGCGCCTTGAAATCAAGCAACTACAGGCGCGTCTGGGCATTACCAGTGTCTACGTCACCCACGATCAGGTCGAGGCCATGACGCTTGGACACCGATTGGTCGTCCTGAACGGTGGTATCGTAGAACAACTGGGTACACCGATTGAATTGTACGAACGCCCGGCGTCGCTGTTCGCTGCCGGTTTTATCGGCTCACCATCGATGAACTTTGCCGACGCCCGGGTCAATGGTGATGGCAGCAGCGTTGAGCTTCTCGGCGGTGCAGAATTTGTCCTGCCTGAAAACGTGTTCACCAATCATGCCAAACGGAATGTTACGCTGGGCATTCGCCCGGAAGACCTGATTATCGCAGACGGAACCGATGGCAGCACCAACCTGACGGCAACCCTGATTGAACATCTCGGCGCAGATACGCTGGTGCACGGTCATTTTGGCACCGACAACACAGACATGACAATCAGGCTTGGCGGCACTCAGAATATCGCGTCCGGTGATCTGCTGCCAATCAGGGTCTCGCCCGACAAAATTCACCTGTTTGATCCGGAAACCGAAAAGCGACTGGCTTAACCGTGGTGAAACAGCAAAAAGGTTTGATCAAAAAAATGACAACTGTCATCGCCGCTATAGGTATCGCTGGGGGAGTCGCCGGAATTTCTGGCGCCGCACAAGGGTTTGATTTGCAAGGTCACAGGGGCACCCGGGGGCTGGCACCGGAAAATTCATTACCGGGATTTGCCAAAGCCCTTTCTATCGGCGTCAGCACGCTTGAGCTCGATGTCGGCGTTACCAAAGACGGGCATGTTGTGGTTATTCATAACCCACGTATGGAACCGGAAATTGCCCGCACACCGGACGGCAAATGGTTGTCGGAAAGCGGGCCGGCAATTAATTCCCTGACCCTTGAAGAAGTCAAATCGTTTGATGTTGGCCGTTTGAACCCGGTCACCCGATACGCAAAGCGTTATCCTGATCAGCAGGCCATTGATGGCACCCGTGTGCCAACCCTTGGCGAAGTCTTCGAACTTGTCGCCCGATCCGGCAACACAGTCGTTCGGTTCAATATTGAATCGAAACTTAACCCGGACAAACCTGAACTGAGCCTGCCGCCGGTGGATTTTGCACGCGCGGTACTGGATGTCGTCCACAAATACAAAATGGAAAACCGCGTCGCCATCCAGTCATTTGACTGGCGCACACTTCAGGAAGTCCAGCGCCTGGCACCTGAAATGACAACATCCTACCTGACCGTCAATCAGCGTTGGCTGAACAACCTGCAAATCGGCGAACCGGGACCATCGCCCTGGATGAGCGGGTTTGATGTCGACAACTATGATGGCAGTGCGCCGCGGGCCATCAGGGCTGCGGGTGGTGCGATCTGGTCCTCCTATCATAAGGAAGTCAGCGCCGACTCCATCAAGATAGCCCATGATCTCGGATTGCTGGTGAAAGTCTGGACTGTCAATGATGCCGGGCGCATGGGAGAACTGATCGACATGGGCGTCGACGGTATCATCACCGATTACCCGAACGTTCTGCGCGATGTCCTGAGCAAACGCGGTATCGCAGTGCCATCGCCGACACCGGTAACGCCTTAAACAGAAATTACGATTTTTCCAAAATGCCCGGCGCTGCGCATATAATGAAAAGCATCGCGGGCTTCCTCAAATGCGAACACCCGGTCTACGACAGGTTTCAGACTGTGGACTTCGATGGCCCGAACCATATCTTCAAACATCTGGCATGAGCCAACATAAATTCCCCGGACATTGAGCGATTTCCGCATAATATCCGTCGGTATGATTTGCCCGGCGGCACCACTTAAAATTCCGATCAGAGAGATATGTCCCCCCACCCGAACGGCGGAAATGGATTTCTGCAAAGTGCCGGGGCCGCCAACTTCAACCACCCTGTCAACACCCTTGCCGCTGGTCAATTCCAGAACCCGTTGTTCCCAGTCGGGGTTTTGGCGATAATTGATCGTCCCGGAAGCTCCCATCCCGGCAATACGCGAAAGTTTTTCATCACTGGAAGACGTCACTATGGTATTCAGCCCGGCGATGTTGGCAAACTGTTGGGCAAACACCGACACACCGCCAGTCCCCAGCAACAAAATTGTATCCCCGGCCTTGGTGTCTTTCCCGCCAAATAGCGCGTTCCACGCTGTAACCCCGGCGCACGGCAAGGTGGCCGCCTCTTCAAAACTTAAATGCGAAGGGATTCTGACCAATCCATGGGCAGGCAGCATGACCTCTTCTGCCAATACACCATCGACCGGGCCGCCAAGCGCCGATGCCATAATTTGCGGTGTTATATCCCCCGATTGCCAGTCGCGAAAAAAGCACCCCATCACCCGTTCACCAACCGTAAATTCGCCAACCCCGGCACCAACGGCGACAATTTCACCGGCACAGTCGGAATTGGGAACGGTCGGGTATTTGATGCCTCTGGGTTCCGGGTCTTCGACAGTCGACAGATCACGGTAATTGACGGATGACGCCCTGACCCTGATCAGCACCTCATGATGACCGGGAGCAGGCGATGTCCGCTCGCTCAGCTGCAGTCGATCCACACCACCTGCAGATACGATTTCCCATGCCTTCATCGATATAACCCTGACTGATCGTGTTAGATGTGGATCGCCCTGCCACCGGCACCCAAAGCCGCTTCCTTGACCGCTTCCGGAAGGCCGGGATGACCGTGACAGATGCGTGCAACGTCTTCCGCGCTGGCCGACAGTTCCATGGCAACGATAATTTCCTGAATCAGGTCACCCGCAGCGGGGCCAATAATGTGGCACCCCAGAATGGCGTCAGTGGTTTTATCGGCGAGAATTTTAACGAACCCGTCTGAATCGGCGTTGCTGCGTGCCCGGCTATTGGCGCTGAAGGGAAATTTACCAACGTTGTATTCGACACCGGCTTCCTTCAACTGCTCTTCCGTCTTGCCGACGCTGGCAACTTCCGGATGAGTATAAACAATACCGGGGATGGTATTGTAATCGATATGCCCGGTCTGTCCGGCGATAATTTCGGCGCAGACTGACGCTTCGTCTTCGGCTTTGTGGGCAAGCATCGCGCCGCCAATCACATCGCCGACAGCATAAATGCCTTCAACATTGGTCTGGTAATCCTCATCAACAGGTACGAAACCGCGCTCGTCCACCGTCACGCCAACTTTGTCGAGACCCAGTTTATCGGTCACCGGACGGCGTCCAATGGCAACCAGCACAACATCGGCTTTCAGCGTTTCGGCCTTGCCGCCATCGCGGGCTTCCATGCTCAGGGTGATACCGGACTTGGCCGTTTTGGCACCGGTAACTTTGGTTTTCATTTTGAATTTCATGCCCTGTTTTTTCAGGGTCCGCTGCATATTTTTTGAAATTTCAGCGTCCATTCCGGGCAAGGCAACATCAAGAAATTCAATTACGGTTACTTCAGCGCCCAGACGCCGCCAGACGGACCCCAGTTCAAGGCCAATCACGCCGGCGCCAATGATCGCCATGGTTTTTGGCACTTTTTTCAGAGACAACGCGCCTGTCGAACTGACAATCTGGCTCTCGTCGATTTTCACACCAGGTAACGGCGTCACTTCAGACCCCGTGGCAATCATAATATTCTCGGATTTCAGGACCTGTTTCTTGCCACCCTTGGCCGCGGGTTTGACGGTCACTTCTCCCGGTGCCGTGATTTCACCTGCCCCAATGACGTAGTCGATCTTGTTCTTTTTCATAAGGAACTCGATACCCTTGGTCAGGTCTTCAACAACCTTTTCCTTGCGGCCCAGCATGGCTTTCAGATCAAGCTTGATGCCAGTGGCCTGAATACCGTGATGGGCAAACTCCGTGGTTGCCATTTCATAGTGATGGGATGACTGCAACAAGGCTTTCGATGGAATGCAGCCGACATTCAGGCAGGTTCCGCCCAGTGCACCGCGTTTCTCGACAATCGCCGTTTTCAGTCCCAGTTGCGCTGCGCGTATGGCACCAACATAACCCGCTGGTCCGCCGCCAATGACAACCAGATCGTATGCATCACTCATGACATATTACCTTTTTCTCAGAAATCCGGAATTCCGATCACACGTCGAGCATGATGCGCTGCGGATCTTCGATTAAATCTTTCATTCGAACGAGGAACGATACAGCCTCACGACCGTCAATGATGCGATGATCATAAGACAATGCCAGATACATCATTGGCCGGATGACAACCTCATCGCCAATTGCCATCGGACGTTTCTGGATCTTGTGCATACCAAGAATAGCTGATTGCGGCACATTCAGGATCGGCATTGAATTCAGGGACCCGAACACGCCGCCGTTGGAAATGGTAAAAGTTCCACCCATCATCTCATCCATCGACAGTTTGCCGTCGCGTGCGCGGCGGCCAAAATCGGAAATGCCGCCCTCAATGTCGGAAAACCGCATCTTATCAGCATCTTTGAGAACCGGAACCACCAGCCCCTGCGGTGTACCAACGGCAACGCCGACGTTGTAGTAGTTTTTGTAGATCAGTTCTTCGCCGTAAATTTCGGCATTCACAGCCGGCCATTCCTTAAGTGCGATGCAGGCGGCGCGAACGAAGTACGACATAAAACCAAGCCGGACACCGTGTTTTTTCTCGAACGCCTCTTTATAGGTGGCGCGAAGACTCATGGCGTTCCCCATATCAACTTCGTTCCATGTGGTTAACATGGCAGCGGTATTCTGTGCCTCTTTCAGACGACCGGAAATAATCTTGCGCAGCTTGGAAATCCGCACTCGTTCTTCGCGAGGATCATCGGGACGCGGTGGCAGTTCTGAAGACGGCGTATAAACAGGTCCCTGTCCGGCCGGAGCAGCGGCGGGTGCCTTACGTCTGGCTGTCCCGGCGGCAATCGCGGCCAGAACATCACCCTTGGCAATTCGCCCATCTTTACCGGTCGGCGTAATCAGGGCCGGATCGAGATCATTATCGTCAACCAGCTTGCGAACAGCCGGTGACAGAGGTTTGGTTGCCGCGACCGGTGCCGGAGCTGGGGCTGGAGTTGGGGCAGGAGCGGGAACCGGTGCCGGTGCCGGTTCTGGAGTCGGCGCTGGGGCAGGAGCAGCGGCAGGAGCTGGAGCGGGCGCTGGTGCCGGAGCCGGAACCGGAGCGGCGGCAGCGGGTGCGCCAGCCGCCGTCTCGTCAATGGTTCCCAACAGGGTTCCGACAGCGACATCCGTGCCTTCCGGAACAAGAATGCTCGCCAATGCGCCCGCTGACGAGGCATTGACTTCCACCGTCACTTTATCGGTCTCAAGTTCAACCAGCGGCTCATCCACGGCGACAGCATCGCCCGGTTGCTTGAACCACTTCGCGACTGTTGCTTCTGCCACCGATTCACCCAGAGTGGGCACCTTGATTTCCACGGCCATATTCTTGTCCTCGGTCCTGATCGTTAGGGATTAACGCTATTTCTTCTTTGCTGCTTTCGCGGGCGGGCGTTTGGTTGCGGATTTTGCCTTCGGCACAGTCAACGCTTCATCGACCAGCTTCGCCTGCTGGGCGAGGTGTTTCGACATCAACCCTGTCGCCGGTGCCGCGGCTTCCGGTCGCCCGGCATATTTCACCCGTTCACCGCCGCGTCCGATTTCATCCATAATGTCGCCGAAAGGCTCAATCATAAAGGTCCACGCCCCATTGTTGCGGGGCTCTTCCTGACACCAGACGATATCGGCATTGGGGAAGCGTGCAAGGTCCTTGACCAGCGCTTTCTTGGGAATTGGATAAATCTGTTCAACCCGCATCAGATAAACGTCCTTCACGCCACGCTTCTGGCGTTCTTCCAGCAGGTCGTAATAAACCTTGCCCGTACACAGAACGACACGCCTGATCTTGCCGTCGGCGACAAGCGAGCGTTTGGAATCATCGAACGGGTCTTCATCATCCCAGAGTGTGCGATGGAAGGTCGTACCTTCGCTCATATCCGCAAGTGACGACACAGCTTTTTTATGTCGCAGCAGCGATTTCGGTGCCATCACAATAAGCGGTTTGCGGAAATCCCGGAGAATTTGCCGACGCAGCGCATGGAAGTAGTTGGCTGGCGTCGTGCAGTTGACCACTTGCATGTTGTCTTCCGCGCAAAGTTGCAGATACCGCTCAAGGCGGGCGGAACTGTGCTCCGGTCCCTGACCTTCGTAACCGTGTGGCAACAACATCACCAGGCCACTCATGCGAAGCCATTTATGTTCACCGGACGCAATAAACTGATCAATGATCGCCTGTGCACCATTGGCAAAATCACCAAACTGCGCTTCCCAGAGAACCAGCATATTCGGTTCGGCCTGACTGTATCCGTATTCGAACCCGAGCACGCCAGCTTCGGACAACGGACTGTTGATCACCTCGTAAGGGGCCTGACCAAACCGCAGATTGTTGAGGGGGATATAACGGTCTTCGTTTTCCTGGTCATTAAGTACGGAATGACGGTGCGAGAAGGTTCCGCGTTCTGAATCCTGCCCAGACAGACGAACGGCATGTCCTTCCAGTAAAAGCGTGCCAAACGCCAGCGCTTCACCTGTCGCCCAGTCAATGCCCTCACCGGTGGTGAACATTTCCTTTTTGGCTTTTAACTGGCGAACGATCTTGGAATGGACATTGAAATTGTCCGGATAATGGGTCAGTGCGTTGCCGACTTCCTTCAGACGTTCAAGCGTGACACCGGTTTCCCCGCGTCTGGCATCTCCGGATGCCATGGTCAGACCGGCCCATTTACCATCCAGCCAGTCAGCCTTGTTGGATTTGTAGCCTGTCGCTGCCTCAAAAGCGTCATCCAGTTGAGCCTGAAAATTATGTAATTCAGTCTCGACTTCGGTTTCTGTCATCACGCTTTCACGGATCAGGCGTTCGGCATAGATGTTTCGTGTCGTCGGATGGGTGGAAATCTTCTTGTACATTTTCGGCTGCGTGAACATCGGCTCATCGCCTTCGTTATGGCCATGACGGCGATAACAAATCATGTCGATAACAACGTCTTTCTTGAATTTCTGACGGTATTCCGTCGCAATCCGGGCAACGTGAACGGTTGCCTCGACATCGTCGGCATTCACGTGGAAAATCGGTGCGGCGACAATCTTTGCAACGTCTGAACAGTACGGCGATGAACGTGAAAACTTCGGGTTCGTTGTAAAGCCGATCTGGTTGTTGGTGACGATATGGATCGTGCCGCCTGTCTGGTAACCAAGAAGATGCGACAGATCAAACGTTTCCGGGACCAGTCCCTGCCCCGCCATTGCCGCATCACCATGCAGCAGCAGAGCCATTACTTTCTCGCGTTCGGTATCGTTTCTCTGAACCTGTTTGGCGCGAACCTTGCCCAGACATACCGTATTGACGACCTCCAGATGAGACGGGTTGGCGGTCAGCGAAAGATGCACGGATTTACCATCAAATATCCGGTCAGACGATGACCCGAGATGATATTTCACATCGCCCGAACCGATTGCATCATCCGGACGCGATTGTCCACCCTGGAACTCATGAAAAATCGCCTGAAACGGTTTACCCATGACATTGGCAAGAACATTCAGTCGCCCGCGGTGGGCCATACCAAGAATAATCTCTTCAATACCAAGCTGGCTTCCGCGTTTGAAAATCTGCTCCATTGCCGGAACCAGACTTTCCCCGCCATCAAGCCCGAACCGTTTGACACCACTGAATTTGCGATCCAGATAGTGCTCAAATCCTTCTGTCTCAATCAGGCGATTGAGAATCGCTTTTTTGCCCTGAGTGGTAAAGTCGGGCTGGTTACGGACCCGCTCAATCCGTTCCTGAATCCAGGATTTTTCGTCTGGATCCTGAATGTGCATGAATTCCACACCAATGGACTTGCAGTAGGTTTCCTTCAGGATTTTCATAATCTGGCGCATCGTGGCCGTTTCGAGGCCAAGCACGTAATTGATGAAAATCTCGCGATCCATATCCTTGTCGGCGAAGCCGTAGGTGGCCGGATCAAGTTCAGTGTGTTCTGTTGGCGGCTCGAGACCGAGCGGGTCAAGATCGGCCAACAGATGACCGCGCACCCGATAGGCCCGGATCATCATTAGCGCGCGAATCGAATCAAGCGTCGCTTCACGAACCTTGACGCCGGAGACCTGCTGGCTCGCAAGAATTTGCGTCTGCTCAACCTGTGGTGCGTGACCGGCCGCCATCTGTTCGGAAAGCGTTGCCAACGAGCCCGTGCCGAGAACACCGGCATCAGAGGGTGCCCATGAGGCTCCCTGCTTT
>JAJFIJ010000051.1 GCA_021775105.1 Rhodospirillales bacterium
GTTTATAAATGCACCTTCATTCGTAATGTGGAGGATTGCGAATGGGTTCCGTTGAATTCTCCGACAAACGCAATGGCAAAGGAATTTTGCCGGGTAAGGGGGCGGTATGAACCATCACGCAAAGCAATCCAGCAAGGGAAAAGATGATACCAGTCTGCGTCCGATGACCGGCAACGAAGCGCTTGCGCGCGGGGCCTGGGAAGCGGGCGTCAAGGTTGGGTCGGCTTATCCCGGAACGCCGAGTACGGAAATCATGGAGAACTTTTCGCGCTACCCGGCGGAAGATCTCGCGGCACAATGGGCGACCAACGAAAAGGTTGCCTGCGATGTCGCCATCGGCGCGTCGTTTGCCGGGGTGCGCGCCATGACATCGATGAAACATGTTGGCCTGAACGTTGCCTCCGATGCGCTGATGTCGGTTACCTATATTGGCGTTAACGGCGGATTGGTTTTAATTGTCTGTGATGATCCCGGTATTCATTCATCGCAGAATGAGCAGGATACGCGGATGTTCGCCAAACTGGCGATGGTCCCGTGTCTGGAACCTTCCGATGCCCAGGAAGCCCTGGATTTTACCAAACTCGCCTATGACCTGAGCGAACAGTTCGACACCCCTGTCATCGTCCGCTCGACAACCCGCCTGTCGCATACCCGCAGTATCGTCAAAGTCGGTGAGCGCGTTGTCCCGGACCCGAAAGGCTTCGTTACTAACCCGAGCAAGAACGTGATGATGCCGAACAATGCGCGTGTCCGTCATCCGCAGCTGATTGAACGCGAAGAAAAACTGGCTGAATATTTCAATACGTCCGACATCAACACATGGGAGAAAGGGCGGAACGACATCGGCATCATTACCATGGCGACGTCTTACGCCTACGTTAAGGAAACCATCCCCGATGCCAGCGTTCTCAAGCTTGGTGCCTCCTATCCCTTGCCGGAAAAACTGATCGCCGATTTTTGCAAGTCGGTCGACCGGGTTCTTGTTGTTGAAGAACTTGAACCTGTTGTCGAGAACGACATCAAGGTGATGGGACTTGATGTTGAAGGCAAAAAATACTTTCCGCGGGTTGGTGAATTCTCGCCGGAAGTGGTGCGTGAATGTCTTGAAAATGCCGGGGTGCTGGAAAAACGCGATCTGGCCCCTGCCCACGACCAGCGCCCGACACCGCGCCCGCCGGTGCTTTGTGCGGGATGCCCGCATACGTCCGGGTACATGGCGATCCGTGCCCTGGATGGCCGGGTGATGGGCGATATCGGTTGTTATACGCTGGCCGCCGTGGAGCCGCTTCGATCCATCGATACCTGTGTGTCGATGGGATCATCGATCGGCAACGCCATCGGTGTTGCCAAGGCGGGCCTTGAAACCAAACCGGTCATTGCGACGATTGGCGACTCGACCTTTCTGCATGCCGGGCTGCCGGCCCTGATTGATGCCGTCTATAACAATGTCGATATTACGGTGATCCTGCTCGATAACCACATCACCGCCATGACCGGCGGTCAGAACCACGCGGCGACCGGAAAGTCGCTCCGCGGCGAAGAGACCCATCGTGTCGATTTCGAAAAACTGATCAGCGCCATTGGTGTGAAGTGGGTCAAACGCACGGACTCTTATGATATCGCCTCGATGTACCAGACCTTCCGCGAGGCCGCCGAATTCAAGGGCGTCAGTGTCGTGATTTCCGACCGCCCCTGCGTGCTTGATCCGGTCAAGGTCAAGGGACCGGCATTGACGGTGATTTCCAAAAACTGTGTTGCCTGCCAGTCCTGCATGAACCTCGGATGCCCGGCCTTGTCATGGAGCGACGAATGGTACGACGGTCATCACAAGGTAAAGATCGATGCCGAAGCCTGCATCGGCTGTACGCTGTGTGCACAGATTTGCCCGGCCGACAGTATTCGCCCGCTTGAAGCTGAAGCCCCCAAAGCACCCCACTGATCGCGACGATCCGGACCCTGAGAGGAATTAATGAACGACCAGCCAAACCAAGACAGGACCACCAATGTATTGATTGTCGGCGTTGGCGGTCAGGGCGTTATCATGGTTTCCAAGGTGCTGGCCCTGATGTGCCAGAAAAACGGTTATCAGGTCAAACAGAGCGAAGTTCACGGCATGGCCAAACGCGGCGGCTCGGTGTTCAGTCATGTCCGCTTCGGCAGCGAGGTCTGGTCACCGACGATCCCGGCTGGCGAAGCCGATGTCCTGCTGGCACTGGAATGGGCGGAAGGCTTGCGCTGGCTGAATTATCTGGAACCAACTGACGGCACCTTCATCACCGACACCCAGCATATCGTGCCGCCTTTTGCCTGCCTGAACCGCAAGCGCGGTGCGGACAGGGTCTATTCGAAAGAAACCCCGGCCGAGATTGTTGCCGAAGTGGCCAATGGCCTCGCGCTGGACGCCACCTCAATGGCGACGGACCTTGGCAATCCACGGGCGTCAAACACCGTCCTGCTCGGCACCCTGTCAACGGCGCTCGATTTTCCGGTTGAAGAATGGCTGGACGTGATTTCCGAATTCGTGCCGCCGAAGACGATTGAAATCAACCGTCAGGCCTTTATGACCGGGCGGGACTGGTCCGAACGGGCAAAAACCGAGACGGTTTCCGAAACCACCGCGACCCCTGATGTTGTGATCCCCGAGGACCTTCAGGTCGCGGATCAGGTGACCCCGGATCATGCGGCCAATGACGATTTTGAGCTGCGCCTGACCCGCGAGTGGTGCAAGGGTTGCGATATCTGCGTCAAGATGTGCCCGGAACGCTGTCTGGGGCTGGATGCAGAACAACTGGTCGAACTGCGTCATCCTGACCGGTGCACGGGATGCCGGGTCTGCGAGTGGCTGTGCCCGGATTTCGCAATCGATGTCATCAGAACTTCTTTTAAGAAAATGAGTGCCTGAGATGAGAGCTACCGGACAACTTGAGAACCTTCAGGGCAATCACGCCTGTGCCATGGGAGCGATTGCCGCCGGGTGCCGCTTTTTTGCCGGTTACCCCATAACGCCGTCATCGGAAGTGGCCGAGAAAATGTCGCTCGAACTTCCCAAAGTCGACGGCATCTTTATCCAGATGGAAGACGAGATCGCCTCGATGGGGGCGATTCTTGGTGCGTCGATGGGCGGCTCGAAGGTGATGACGGCAACCAGCGGACCGGGATTTTCCCTGAAACAGGAGAACATCGGTTATGCGGCGGGCGCAGAAATTCCCTGCGTTGTGATCAATGTCATGCGCGGCGGGCCGAGCACCGGCTTGCCGACACGCCCGGCCCAGGGCGATATCATGCAGTCGCGCTGGGGGACGCACGGCGATCATGCGGTGATTGTGCTGGCCCCGT
>JAJFIJ010000052.1 GCA_021775105.1 Rhodospirillales bacterium
TGGCGACCTGTTATTTGAACAGGGGCGTGGTAAAATGACAGAGCAGGCAGCCGAAGCAATGTTCATTTTGGGTGGCGTGTTTCGAAATATGGATAACGAAATCAGCGTCAACGGCCATACGGATACCGTAGCCCCGGCAAGTGACGAATATGCGTCAAATTGGGAGCTGTCGACTGCCCGGGCAGCGGCAGTCGCCAATTCGCTTCGCGGTGCAGGGTACCGGGAAAAGATTGTTGCCTATGGTTATGCCGACAGTCGTTTCGATCTTTTACCGGAACTGGAAGACGATAAACGACGCGCCCTTGGGCGTCGGGTTGAGATTATCGTTCTGCCGACGGTAGGGGCGGATTGATGCGCAAGGTTTTTATATTTATTGCAGTCTGTATGATGATGACATCCTTTGGTGCCAAGGGTGAATCAGTCAGTGTCCGGGCTGCTAATCATCCCGAATTTGGGCGAGTTGTCTTCATTTGGGACACTCCTGTCGGGCATCAGTTGCTGATCCGTAATGACGGGATTGTAGTTCGCTTTGATCGACCAATTGAGGCGTCATATCAGCGTGCCCTCGGGGCTCTCAGTGAATACATCAGCAGCGCCACTCCTGAAGCGGATGGCCGTGGTGTTCATTTCACCCTGAAAAAGAAATTTGATGCCTACAGTTATGATTCCGGAACATCAGTTATTGTTGAAATTGCGGAAATGCCTGAGGACGGACAACAAGCCGAATTGCCACCAGCTAAAATTGAAAGCACAGCAAAAACGGTGACCAAGCTGGCAACCAAGACTGTTGCCCAGTCAACACCAGCTCCGGAAAACCTTCCTTCCATCGGGGTTAGAAGCGGATCACACCCCGATTATACGCGCATTGTTTTCGATTGGCCGACGAAAGTGGATTATACCCTTAGCCAGTCTGGTAGCGTGGTGACGATAAAGTTCTCTCGAGCAGCCAATCTGAATCTGCGACGCTTGACCAATGACCCGCCGCGATTAATGGGTGAAATCGCCAGCCGGGCAACGACGGATGCAAGCTACGTGGTAATGTCTGTTCCCGCGACTTCAGAAGTTCGCCATTTTTTGTCAGCTTCCAAGGTGGTTATTGATATTCGTGAACCATCGGGGTCGGATGTCGCGGCCAAATTGCCAGCAGATATTTTCGCAAATGTTGAACCGAAAAGTGTGTCGGTGCCAAAACCTGACGCCGTGACTGAGTCTGAACCTGCATCGAAACCGCAACCAGAAGTTTCTGAAAAGGCTGCTGAATCCGAGGAAAAAGCATTAAATACTAAACCGAGGGAGTTGGTGAAAAAAGCTGGAGACTCAACACAGGAGAAACCGGAAACATCCAAAGTCCTATCATCAAAATCTACTGATACGCCGCCAGCAACACCGACAGCGCCCGTAACCCCGGTTGCTACGGTGACTGATGCGAACCTCGAGCAGGCGGCGATTACAGTTAGTGAAAACCAAAGCGAAGCAGGCGGAATGGACCTGCGGTTTGACTGGAAAAAACCCGTTGCTGCGGCAGTCTTTCGCCGGGTTGGCAAGTTATGGATTGTTTTTGATGCCAAGCGTCGAGTAAATGTCGAAAATATCCTGGGCGTCAAGGTTGACCCTAATGCAAAAGCGCAAGAGCCAGTAGAAAATGCGCCGCCGCCGCCGCCAAACCTGAGCAAGCTTGTGTTTGCTGTTGACCAGCTGGCAGCGACAGGTGGCACGGTGTTGCGATTGTCGACATCGAAGGATGTTAATCCGACTTTACGTCGTGACGGGTTCAGCTGGATACTGACCTTCAGAAATCAACCTCTTGTGCCAAAGACTCCTTTGGAAATTAATGCCCAGCCCAATTCTCCGGTGGGCGCACGTATTTTTGTGCCGACCCCAGAACCGGGGCAACCCATTGGTGTGACGGACCCGGATGTCGGGGACAATATGGTGATTGTTCCGTTAATCCCGCTGAGCCACGGCGTTGCCAGAGAATACGCATACCCGGAAGTCCGCTTCCCGCAAACAGGACAGGGAATTTTGGTTCTTGCTAATACGGACAATATGCGAGTGCGGCCCCTGCGTCAGGGAGTTGAGCTGACAAGCTCTGATGCGCTGAGTATTTCCAGCGTTACCGCCGAGGAGGCTGCTGGATCGAAACTTGGTACTATTGGCCCGGTGTCGCGATTGCTGGATCTGGAACAATGGAAGTTGTCCCAGCCCGGAGATTTTATGGCGGGTAAGCAAAAGCTTGAACATGACCTGATCGTTGCAAAAGGAGCCAAGGCCAAACAGAATGCGCGCTGGAATTTGGCGAGTTTTTATTTTGCCAACGCTTTTGCAGCGGAAGCATTGGGTGTTTTGCAGCGTATGGTCGCCGAAGTTCCAGAATTTGAGAACGCTCCGGAACTAAAACTGGTGCGCGGTGCCAGCAAGTACCTTATGGCGCGTTACGCTGACGCTGCCGAGGACCTGGGAGACCCCAGCCTGGACGAGCTTGACGAGGGCGCATTCTGGCGAGCCGCAGTGATTGCCCAGTCCGGCCAAATGGTTGCCGCTGCTCATGAATTACGGCGGACGGGCACGATTACCCAACCGTATCCAAAACCACTTCGTTTTCCACTGGCCTTGCTGGTCGCGGAAGCCGCCGTGGAAATTGGTGATATCGAAACTGCGCAAAAGTTTCTTGAAGCGTTAAGTTCTGCGAAACCGAGCAAAAGGGAACGGGCAGAAATCGCTTTTGTTGAAGGTAAGCTGGCGGAGGTCGGAGGTGACGAAGAAGGCGCGATAACCAAATGGGAAGAAGCGCTCGACGTTGATGATCGTGCAACTTTGGTCAAGGCAACCTACGCCCGCATGGATATTCTGATGCGAATGCAGCGTATGGAACCGGTCGAAGCCATCGAAATCCTTGAGCGGCTTCGTTATCTTTGGCGAGGGGATGAATTTGAGTTCAACCTTTTGAGACGGTTGGGGTCGCTTTATCTTGATGAAAATGGCTACCGAAACGGTCTTGAGGCGCTTCGCCAGGCGGCAACCTATTACCGCGACCATGAAGACGCTGCCCAAATCACCCAGCTGATGTCAGACACCTTTAACTTTCTCTATCTGGAAGACGGTGCAGACCGGGTCGCGCCGGTAACGGCTATCGCGTTATACGAAGAATTTCGAGAACTTACGCCAGCCGGGCGTAAAGGCGATGAGATGATCAGAAAACTTGCTGACAGACTGGTTGGAGTTGATTTGCTTGATCAGGCGGCAGAACTTCTCGACAGTCAGGTCCGTTTCAGGTTGAACGGAGTTGAGAAGGCTCAGGTTGGAACCAATCTTGCGCTGGTACACGCCATCGCTCGCGAATACGAAGACGTTCTTGATGTGTTGGACGCAACACAAGTTTCAGGTATTCCGGACGCTTTGGCAGAACGCCGCCGACACCTTCGCGCCCATGCCCTGATTGGGCTGGAGCAGGGCGAGGAGGCCGTGTTGCTTTTGAAGCAGGATAAATCCTTTGATGCCGATCTGATTCGGGCAGAACTGTTTTGGCTGACCGGTGACTGGGTCAACGCTTCGCAATTCCTTCGCCGCGTCGTTCGAGGTTCAGGTATTCGACCAGGCCAGGCGCTTGATGATGAACAGGCCATCCGGGTTCTTAATCTGGCTACAGCCTATACTTTAAGTGGGAACGAGCGTGCGTTGGTCCGCCTGCGGTCCGATTACGGTGGAGCTATGGCCCGGTCCGAGTTCAACGAAGCATTTCAATTGGTGGCGGCACCCTTATCTGTCGGTTTGATTAATCCTGGAAGTGTCACAGGACGGGTTAAAATGGTCGCCAATTTCCGTAGTTTTCTCGATAAATACAAAGATCAGCTTAAATCTACGGAGCTCAGTTCTTTGACAACAGTCGGGCGCAAACTGGATGAAACCAACGTGCCGCCGACAGAGGGTTAGTCACGGTCAAAGGCGAACCCAACCGGTAATTCGGTTCCGAAAAAATTGTGAAGATATCGTTTGGCACCGTCATTCTGACTGTAGGAGAACAATGTGTTGATCGTCTCGCCGTCGCTACTCAGGGGCAGGCGAAGGAAATTGTACTGAACAGGTTGGCGTGCTTCATCGACACCTTTGGTTGTCACGCAAATGGGTGCCGCGCGTTGTAAAAGTTCCGAGTATTCCCTGAACAGCTTCTTGCCGATTTCCTGTGGCAGAACGGTGAGACAGGATGATCCTGTGCAGTCCTGCCCCTGCAACATCGTGCGGGCAGTTCCCCAAAACCGGTAAACAAAATCCAGCGGATCACGCTGAACATCGACAACAACGCACCATGGAATGACATCAGAGGGCAGATGGTGGAGTTGGAATTCACCCCAGGCAGGGGCTATGCGATCACCACGTTTTTCTTCCCAATACGAAAATACTTCTGCCATTTTTTCGGGCAGTTCAATTTCCGTCGGATGACAGATTGAAATTTTAAATGGCATGGATGAATGATAGTTGATCAAGCTTCAAACGGAAATTGAATTCGAATCAATTCGGTAAACTTATCCGCCGCCGAAGCTGCGGACCAGAGATCCGACGACCATGTACCATCCGTCAACCAGAACGAAGAATATGATCTTGAACGGCATCGCAATGATGATTGGAGGCAGCATCATCATCCCCATCGCCATCAGCACCGAAGCGACGACCATGTCGATAATCAAAAATGGCAGGAAAAGCAGGAAGCCCATTTCAAATGCACGGCGCAATTCAGAAATCATGAACGCCGGGATAAGTATGGTAATGGGCATTTTGTCACCACGAATTTCATCGATATTTCGCCCTGAAAAATCGGCAAACAAATCCAGGTCCTGCTCACGAACATGGCGGAGCATGAACGTCTGAAAAGGTTTCAAGGTCCGATCAAAAGCTTCAAATTCATCAATTTCTTCCTCGATCATTGGCCGCAAACCCTGTTCGTAAGCCTGTTCAAAGGTTGGCAGCATAACGAAAAATGTGAGAAACAAGGCAAGACTGATCAGGACCTGGGTTGGCGGTGTTTGCTGAGTTCCCATGGCCGTTCTCAAAAAAGACAAGACGACCATAATTCGTACAAACGATGTCATCATGATCAGGACTGAGGGGGCCAGACTCAATACGGTGACCAGTGCGATAATCTGGATCAATCGTCCGGTTGCTTCACCACCGGCACCGCCCAGGTCGATATTGAGCGATTGTGCTGCTGCGGGATCCGCAAGCCAGACCAACAACATAACCAGACCAATGGAAAGAGTACCGCTGAGCAACGTCCAGAGAAATGGGCGTGCCAGTGTGTTAACAAATCGCCGCATCATGATACCCCTTTGTTTTCTGACCCGGCGGAGGTCGGGGTGCCGATTTCAAGCGTTTCTTTGAAACTGACCGTGTTGGGGTTCACGGGAATTCCTGCTTCAATGACGGTTTCCGTATTCGCGCCGAGAAGCAGCAGATGTTCAACGTTGTCGCGGCGAACCAGAACCATTCGGCGCCGTCCATCGACGGGAACAACCTCGATCACAGACAGGCGCCGGTTGTCAGCAGATTTTAATGCCGATGACGGAAAACCAAACCCTGCCCGGCGTGCAAGCAGAGCGATGGCAATAATCAGGGAGAGAACGAATACAAGGGCGATCAGAAAACGGAAATAATCACTGACATCCATTACCGGTCATCCTTGGGCATTTTATAGGCGTTGCGAACAGCACTGTGGATGACATCTGCGCCAAGGCCCTGTTGTTGAGATTTAAGGTCCTCAGCGAGTGAATTGAGATTGGCGACGATGGCGACAATCTTGCTTTCAACAGTAGACGACTCATCCGGTGGAGTTTCCTGAATTTCCAGACAGATATTCTGAACTCTAGCCTGTATTTCCGACAGGTCGATGATCTCACCGGCAACGACAGCCTCGCGCGCTTCCGCGATCATCGCTGTCACTTCATCCAGTTGTTGCAGTGTGTCCGTCATTGATCAGTATCCGCAGGTTTCGCCCAGAATGTTGCCAGATCCTGCGCCGTATGTATTTCAGTTTCATTCAAATCCCGAGCGTTTTCTGGTCCGGGTGCCATGGCGTTATTGATTTGATAAACATATGTAAGGATTTCAGCAACGGCAGCAAACGCATCAAGCGGGATTTCCGAGTCTACGTCAACAGCGCTTAATAATTCAGCCAGATCTGCGTCTTCCCGAACCCTGATACCATTCTGAAATGCGATTTCAAGAATCTGCTGTGCGGCAGAACCTTTGCCGCCGGCAATCACTTTTGGGGCGCTAGTCTTCCCATCGGTCTGCTTAATGGCGACAGCAATCGAGTCTTTCATCTCCGGTAGTGGCTTGATATTGCCAAAATCAGTTTCAGATGTGCTCATGAACCAGGGGTTTCCGTACGTATCGTGGATTGTGTGTATCAAATTGATTGGTGCAGATTAACAAATCTATAAGCGTCGAGCCATGATTCTCGAAAAGGTAACCGATTGTTAATAAACCCGGCAGATAATGCCTAGTGGAAATTGAACGGAAATTGACGCTTTTGAAGGGCGCAACCGTTTGGGTCACAAGTTTGATCGTGAGGCGCAGGCATATGGCATTTGATGACTTAACTATCTTTTCGGCGGTCAAGAAGCGACTGGGTTGGTTAACTCAACGTCAAGAGATTCTGGCCCAGAATATTGCCAATGCAGATACCCCGAAATACCGTTCCAGTGATCTGAAAGCCTATAAATTCAAGGAATTGATACGCAGCGAAGGTTTGCAGTTAAATATGGCCGTGACAGAGGCAAGCCACATGCCTGGGCGGCGTAAACGCATTCGCGACTATTCCGAAGTTACAGAGCGTCGACCATTCGAAACCTCACCCAGCGGCAACTCGGTCATTCTCGAAGAGCAAATGGCTAAAATCAATGAGTCTCAACTCAACCACAAACTGACGACCAATATCTACAAAAAGCATCTGGCCATGTTCAAGACAGCGCTTGGCAGATAGCTGTTAGTGATCGGGAAAAAAAGACGATGGATGACATAATCAAAACTATGCGGATTTCTTCTGCGGGTATGAGAGTTCAGGGCGCTCGACTGAAAGTGATTTCTGAAAATCTCGCCAACGCTGATTCTCTGGCACAAGACCCTAATGGCAAACCTTACCGACGCAAGTTGATTACGTTTAAGAACGAACTGGATCGGGCGACTGGATTGAATAAGGTCGAGGTTGATAAAATCCGTCCCGACACGTCCGATTTCGGCAAGAGATTTGATCCCAATCATCCAGCAGCGGATGAAGATGGTTATGTCCTGACGCCGAACGTCAATTCGCTGATTGAAATGACCGATATGCGTGAGGCACAACGCTCATACGAGGCAAACCTGGAGGTGATCAAGGCGTCAAAGGCCATGCTCTCCGGGGCCATTGATGTTCTGCGAAGATAAATATCTACAAAGTGATTGATTGGAAAACAATTCCGGCTTTCACGACCAGAAACGGGAAACAAGGAAAGAAAAATGCCAACACCGGCTCAGAATTATATCAGCGCAGTCAACGCGTATAGCAATGCGGCAAAAGGCAAGCCTTCTTTGGGTACGGAACCCGGCGACGTATTGCAACAGGACGGTTTTGCCGACCTTGTCAAAAATGCGATCCAGGAAGCGGCAAAAATTGGCGAACGTGGCGAACAGCTTTCGATTGCAGGTATTAACGACCGTGCGGACATCAATCAAGTTGTTACTGCGATGGCAGAAGCGGAACTCACCTTGCAAACTGTTGTAACTGTTCGTGACAAGGTGCTTGAAGCCTACAAGGAAATTCTCCGTATGCCGATGTAAGCGTTCTGGGCAAGCTATCGCAAAATCGGTATAAAGGTGTTCGATAGTATCAGTGGAGGACCCTCATGAATGAAGCAGCCGTAATTGAACTTGGCCGCGAAAGTATGTGGGTGATTCTGAAAATAGCAGGCCCGATCATGATGATGGGATTGTTGATCGGACTGGTTATTGCCCTGTTTCAGGCGTTGACGACCATTCAGGAATTGACCCTGACATTTGTTCCTAAGATTATTGTTATTTTTGGCTCAGTGGTCCTGTTTCTTCCATTTATGTTGTCAACGATCCTGGAGTATTCGCAAAAGCTGTTCGACCGGATGACGTCGCTGGGATAGGGCGTCATGCTTCTTGAGCTTCTCAACCTGAATATCTTTGCTTTTTTCCTCGTGTTTTCACGGATTGGAAGCGCAATCGCCGTTATGCCCGGTTTTTCGTCGTCATTTGTTTCACCCAGAATGCGCCTTGGGATTGCCCTCACGATCACATTTTTGCTTACACCAATGCTTGCCGCTGAATTGCCGGTCCTTCCGAAAAGTATGGTTGCTCTGGTTTTGTTGATTGCGGGCGAAATATTGATCGGAAGTTATCTGGGATTAATTGCGCGGATTCTGATGGGTGCCCTACAAACAGCAGGGACCTTGATTGCGCTGTCCTCATCAATGGCAAACGCGCTGGTCAACGACCCAATCTCTGAACAGCAAAGCTCTACTATTTCCGGATTTCTGGCGACGGCGGGTGTCGTTTTGGTGTTTATTGCTGATTTTCACCATTTGATGCTTCGAGCTGTTGTTGACAGTTATAGTCTGTTTATTCCCGGCCAAGGCTTGCCGGTTGCGGATTTTGCAAATTATCTGGCGCGACAGGTGGCAGATAGCTTCGCATTGGGTTTGCAAATGTCCGCTCCGTTTATAATTGTCAGTCTGACGTATTATATCGGATTGGGAATTCTTGGTCGTCTGATGCCAACGTTGCAGGTATTTTTCTTTGGACTTCCGCTCCAAATAACAGTGCAGTTATGGGTGTTGATGGTTACCTTTTCTGGAATAATGTTGGTATTTATGCAGCGCTTTCAAGAAGCTTATACATCTTATCTGGTTCCATAAGGTATGGTCGGTTTGCCGACCTCTTAGTGAGAGTGAATAATGGCCGAAGAAGACGAAGCTTCAAAAACAGAAGACCCGAGTGATAAAAAGCTTGGTGATGCCCGCAAAAAGGGGCAGACCGCGACGTCTCAGGAAGTTAAAAACCTTGGTATCCTTGTGGCTGCAACAATTGGCCTGATGACCATCGCCCCATCAATGGCGAACAATTTGCGGTTGAGCATCCGTCCGTTTATCGAAAACCCGCACGCAATTGCGTTGGATTCTGAAAATGTACGCAGGATGTTTTTGGATACCACTTTGGAACTGGCCTGGATCATGACGCCGGTCTTTGGCCTGCTTATGATCGCCGCATTGTTTTCAAATTTGGCTCAATCGGGTTTGATTTGGACTGTCGAGAAAATCAAACCCGATTCTAAAAAGATATCGATCAAGGCAGGTGCCAAAAGAATGTTCTCGATCAATGCGTTTGTGGAATTTACCAAGGGGATTCTGAAACTTGTGATCGTCGGATTGGTGTCCTTTGGAATGGCCATGCCGATGCTAGACGATATCCAGTTGCTGCCTCAAATCGATTTTTTATATTCACTCGACAGAATTCAAGAAATTGCCATTGTTCTGGTCATCGGGACCATTGCTGTTATGACCGTAATTGCCGGTATCGATTTTACCTACCAGAAGCACAAATACACCAAAGAAATGCGGATGACGAAGCAGGAAGTTAAAGATGAGCAGAAACAGTCGGATGGTGATCCCGCGATCAAGGGTCGAATTCGACAAATTCGTATGGACCGCGCTCGTCAACGAATGATGGACTCTGTCGAGGATGCTGATGTCGTCATTACCAACCCGACTCATTATTCAATTGCGCTCAAATATGACATGGAAGCCATGGCTGCCCCAAAGCTTGTCGGCAAAGGCGTTGATCATTTGGCCTTCCGTATTCGTGAGGTCGCAAAAGCCAACGATATCCCCCTCGTCGAGAACCCGCCGCTGGCTCGCGCACTTTACGCGGCCGTGGAACTAGATGAAGAAATTCCGCCAGATCATTTCCAGGCGGTTGCCGAAGTGATTGGCTATGTCATGCGGTTGCGTGGACAACTTCCCCATTGATGAAAGCTTGCCTGCCCCAATGACGCCATCAGCGCCTTCACCTTCAAACCTTAAAACGCCATTTTTCGCTCGGCCCGGACTTTGGTTGATTCTGGCGACCCTTTTCGGGGCGGTGCTTGTTACGATCAAGTGGCCGCACCCTCGTGCGCTCGAAATCGCTTTCGGGTTGGGTGGGGCCTGTGTTCTCTGCCTGATGATGGCTGCTTGGGCTTTTGGTAGAAGTTCACGGACAAATAAGGCTGATACAGGAGCGCTTGAACGGGCCATGAATGACAGCGCCGACGGTATCCTGATCTCGGACCCTGGTGGGGTTTTCATCTATTCCAATCCGGCGTTCCATCGGCTGCTGTCATTTGCCGCCGGTTCTGATGCTCGCCGCCGTGTCAGTTCGCTGGAAGCGGTGGTTGAGGCGCTTGATGATGATAACGCAGATCAGGTCAGTCGACTTTTGACATTGATCCGTGACGGAGCTGCCGGGCATGCAGAATTTTCGGTGCGTCGAGGTCCGGACGGTATCGAATGGCGACGGATGACAGCGATTCCCGTGCTCTCTGAGATCGCAGATGCCAGCGGGTCGCTATGGCGGATTGAAGATATCACACCTCAACGGGAACTGGATGCAATCCGGCGACTGGAAGAAGATCGCATGTCCGACATGCTTGATCTGCTACCGGTCGGATTTTTCTCCGCTGATCGGGAAGGCGTGCTCCAGTATGTAAACCAGACGCTGGCCCGCTGGTTGGGACTGCCGCCAGACCGTTTGCTCGGCACACCTTTTGCGGATTATGTTGATGAAATTGGCGGCGAAGGCGACCTGAATTTGCGCGATTCTGATGGCCGTACCTTTGCTGTGACTCTGGAGCAATCGCAAAAGGATGCCGAAGACGGGGATGTTGCCTACACACGTTCCATCGTGCTCCGTGATCTGGTTTGGAGTGAAATTATTGCGCCTTCGGCAGAAGATGACATTACGCCGGACCTTCTGGAGGAGGCGTCGCAGCAGCAGAATATCGGCTCGACCGGGTGGTTGTTTGATGATGCTCCGGTAGGGATTGTGCTGCTCGATCATGACGGTGTTGTCACGGATTGTAACAGGGCTTTTCAGGCGCTCGTCGGATTTCATCACGACAGTGTCTGCGGGCGCCCTTTTGTTGATCAGCTTGCCCGCGAAGACCGTAGCGATATCGGAACCAGTTTTTCAAAAATTGTCATGGGCATTGCGCGGGGCGCGCAGCTTGAGGTTCGTTTGCCGGCGGCGCGCGAGCGTGAACTGACTGTCGCCCTTTACGTCAGTCGAATAACTGATAGTGATGGTGATGTGACGGGGCTGGTTCTTCATCTGATTGATGTGACCGAGCAACGTAATCTGGAAGTGCAATTCACCCAATCACAGAAGATGCAGGCCGTTGGGCAGTTGGCGGGTGGAGTGGCCCATGATTTCAACAATCTGCTGACGGCAATGATCGGTTTCAGCGATCTGCTTCTTGCCCGCCATGGACCAGATGACCCGTCATTCAGTGATATTCAGCAAATCAAGCAGAATGCCAATCGGGCAACCAATCTGGTCCGTCAATTACTGGCTTTTTCCCGGAAACAAACCCTGACTTTGGCCCGGCTGGACGTTACCGAATCCCTCAACGATCTCTCCAATCTGCTGGGCCGTTTGATTGGCGAAAAGGTTGAATTGCGACTGGAGCCGGGGCGGGACCTGTTGCCCATTCAGGCGGATCGCGGGCAGTTCGATCAGGTTATTATCAATCTCACTGTAAACGCCCGTGATGCTATGCCGGGGGGCGGACTGATTACATTGAAAACAACAAATATCGAACTTGGCGAACCGGTGCAGCGAGGACATGATCTGATGCCAGCCGCGCGATATGTCCTGATTGAAGTCAGCGATACGGGTGAAGGCATCCCCAAGGAAAACCTTGACCGCATCTTTGAGCCGTTCTTCTCAACCAAGGATGTCGGAGCAGGGACCGGACTCGGTCTTTCGACCGTTTATGGCATAATTCACCAGAGCGGCGGATTCATCTTTGTTGATAGCGCGCCCGGCGAAGGAACGACATTCAGTATTTATCTGCCGAAATATGTAGACGAAGATGACGTAGCGGATGGTGAAATAGCCCAGGAATCATCGGTAAGTGAAGACAATTCAGCGTCACCCGCAGATCCGGATTTGACGGGCAACGGCGTGGTGCTGTTGGTTGAAGACGAGGATGCAGTGAGGGCTTTTGCAACACGTGCACTTCGCAACAAGGGCTACACCGTACTTGAAGCCGATAATGGTGAAGGCGCGCTTGATGTCATAAACGGAGCTGATCAGAAGATTGACTTGATTGTTTCTGACGTCGTTATGCCCGGTATGGACGGAAATACGCTGGTCAGTCTGGTGCGTCAGGAACTTCCAGATGTGAAAGTGATTTTGATGTCGGGGTATGCTGAAGATGTCTTCCGAAATGAGATCGGGCGCGATGATTCGCTGCATTTCCTGGGCAAGCCGTTCACGCTTAAAGATCTTGCCGGAAAGGTGAAGGACGTGCTTGAAGGGTAGCGAGAGTATGCCAATTCCCTTCCGCTTCCAGGGCGCCACCACATAACGATATCGTAATAAAAATATCATATTTTCACGAAACGTTCTTGGAACATATAGGTATTTAATTATTTAATTATAATGGGTTAAATATTTTTCTTGCCAAAAGGAACAAAATAGGTACATTTAAGAGCAATTGAATTGACCCAACCCATGTGAAATAAGAGAGGCCAGATCATGTCGCAGAATGCTTTACGTCTTGTGGAGAAAGAATCAGTGGATAAGAACAAGGCGCTTGAAGCCGCCGTCAGTCAGATTGAACGCGCCTTTGGAAAGGGCTCGATTATGAAACTCGGCCAGAACGAGGTGGTTCAGACAGAAGTTGTGTCAACCGGCTCCATTGGCCTTGATATCGGACTGGGTATTGGCGGCTTGCCGCGCGGTCGAGTGGTCGAGATTTATGGTCCGGAAAGTTCGGGCAAAACAACGCTGGCTCTTCATGCCGTTGCTGAAGCCCAGAAGGTTGGCGGGACGTGCGCATTCGTTGATGCCGAACATGCCCTTGATCCAATTTATGCCAGAAAGCTTGGTGTCAATGTAGAGGAACTCCTGATTTCTCAGCCCGATGCCGGTGAACAGGCGCTGGAAATTGCCGATACGCTGGTGCGCTCTGGCGCGGTTGATGTTCTTGTAATCGACTCCGTTGCCGCTCTGGTGCCGCGGGCCGAACTGGAAGGTGAAATGGGTGACCATCACGTCGGTCTTCAAGCCCGCTTGATGAGCCAGGCGTTACGTAAGCTGACCTCGTCTGTCGCGCGCTCCAACACCCTGATTATTTTCATCAACCAGATTAGAATGAAAATCGGTGTCATGTTTGGCAATCCGGAAACCACCACTGGGGGCAACGCACTTAAGTTCTATTCGTCCGTCCGTCTTGAAATTCGCCGCATAGGCGCGATCAAGGATCGCGATGAAGTGGTTGGCAACCAGACCCGGGTCAAGGTTGTCAAAAACAAGATGGCGCCACCGTTCAAGATGATCGAATTTGACATCATGTACGGGGAAGGGGTGTCGAAAATGGGTGAAATCCTCGATCTTGGGGTTAAGGCCGGGATCGTTGAAAAATCAGGTTCCTGGTTCTCGTACGATTCCCAGCGTATTGGTCAGGGGCGTGAAAACGCCAAGACCTTCCTGCGTGAAAACCCGGAAATGTCTGACGCCATTGAGCATCAAATTCGCCAGAATGCCGGTCTCATTGCCGAAGAAATGATGGTTGGTCCTTCGAATGATGTCGCTGGTTCAGCAGAGGAAACGCCTGTCGAAGAGTGACGTTTCGTCAGATCGGCGACAAGCGGAAACGCGGCCCTGCCCAGGAGCCGCGTTTTCTTTTGGGCAGGATGCTGCGGCGATTCTGGACACTCCTGCACTGAAACGGTAAAACCGCCATTCGCCTTTGTGCGCTTATTTTTTTTGCCTGAATATCCGGATTGAATACCATGCAGACCGTTAACGACATCCGCCGTGCTTTTCTTGACTATTTTGCCTCTAACGGCCACGAAATTGTTTCGTCCTCACCATTGGTGCCGATGAACGATCCGACATTGATGTTCACCAATGCGGGCATGGTGCAGTTTAAGAACGTCTTCACCGGTCTGGAACAGCGCGACTACAATCGTGCCGTGACATCGCAGAAATGTGTGCGCGCTGGCGGTAAACATAATGACCTGGAAAATGTCGGTTACACCGCACGCCACCATACTTTTTTTGAGATGCTTGGTAACTTTTCCTTTGGTGACTATTTCAAGGAACTGGCGATCGAACTGGCATGGAACCTGATCACCACGGAATACGGATTATCTAAAGACAAACTGCTGATCACGGTGCATTCTTCTGATGAAGACGCGGCCGGGTTATGGCGCAAGATTGCGGGCCTGCCGGACAGCAAAATAATTCGCATTCCGACATCCGATAATTTTTGGGCGATGGGAGATACCGGACCGTGTGGGCCGTGTTCTGAAATTTTCTACGATCATGGGGAGCATATTCCGGGAGGGCCTCCCGGGTCTCCGGATGAAGACGGTGACCGATTTATCGAAATCTGGAATCTGGTGTTTATGCAGTTCGAGCAGGTGACCGCTGAAGAGCGGGTTGAACTGCCTCGTCCCTCAATTGATACCGGCATGGGGCTCGAGCGTATTGCCGCTGTCATGCAGGGCACACATGACAATTACGAAATTGACTTGATGCGCTCGCTGATTGCGGCTTCCAGTGAAGCTTCGGGTGTGGCTTCGGATGGTGAGCATAACGTTTCGCACCGGGTGATCGCTGATCATCTGCGCGCCACCAGTTTCCTGATCGCCGATGGCGTTCTTCCGTCAAACGAAGGACGCGGTTATGTGCTCCGCCGGATCATGCGACGGGCCATGCGCCACGCTCATTTGATGGGTTGTGAAGACTCGTTGATGTGGCAACTGGTGCCGACACTGGTGCAGGAGATGGGCGGTGAGTTCCCGGAACTGATGCGTGGTGAATCCCTGATTACTGAAAAGCTAAAGCTGGAGGAGGGACGGTTTAAACGAACGCTCGACAATGGGTTGCGGCTGCTCGATGAGGCGACGGGTGATCTCGTGGATGGCGACCAGCTGAATGGCGAAACAGCGTTCAAACTTTATGATACCTATGGCTTCCCACTCGATTTAACTGAGGATGCTCTGCGTAGCAGGGGTGTCAGTGTAGATACGGATGGCTTTAATGTTGCCATGGAACGTCAGCGTGCAGAAGCCCGCAAAGCGTGGTCTGGGTCCGGCTCTGAGGCTGAGTCCGCAATCTGGTTTGATCTTCGGGATGAACTGGGGGGGACTGATTTTCTGGGATATGAGACGGAGACTGCGGAAGGTCAGATCACAGCAATCATCCGGGATGGTGCCAGGGTTAATGAACTGATCGCTGGCGAAGAAGGAGCGATAGTCGTTAACCAGACGCCGTTTTACGGCGAATCCGGCGGGCAGGTGGGCGATAGCGGTGTGATCATGGCCGGAGATGGAAATTCTGGCGTCGTATCAGATACTAAAAAGCGCGTCGACAATATTCACGCCCATATCGTCAAGGTTGATCAGGGAGCATTGAAAGTCGGTGATGATGTTGCCTTGCGTGTAGATCGAGACCGGCGCTCGGCATTGCGCGGCAATCATTCCGCGACACACTTGCTGCACGAAGCTTTACGCCGCCTGCTCGGTGATCATGTCACGCAGAAAGGGTCGTTGGTGGCGCCGGGTCGGTTACGGTTTGATATTTCCCATCCTAAACCGGTAGAAACCGCTGAATTGGTTGCGGCGGAAGAGAGCGTCAATCGCCAGATCGCGGCGAATTCGGAAGTGACAACTCGATTGATGGAACCCGACGCAGCTGTTGAGGCCGGGGCCATGGCGTTGTTTGGAGAGAAATATGGCGACGAAGTCCGGGTCGTATCGATGGGCGCAGATGATGGAAGTGATTTTTATTCGACAGAGCTTTGCGGCGGTACACATGTGTCACGGACTGGCGATATCGGCGTGTTCAAGATTCTCAATGAAAGCGCCGTGGCCGCTGGAGTCCGTCGGATTGAGGCTCTGACGGGTACAGGTGCGCGCGCCTATTTTGCCAGCACTGAACAGGCGTTGCTGGAAACCGCTTCCCTTCTGAAAAGCAAACCGGAAGATGTGCCCGGTCGTGTCGAAGCCCTTGTCGAGGAACGTCGTAGACTGGAGCGTGAGTTGAGCGATGCCAGACGTCAAATGGCGACAGGCGGTGGTGGGGCCTCGATGGAAACTCGGGATGTGGGCGGTATTAAGTTTGCTGCCAAACTTCTGGAAGGCGTGCCAGCGAAGGAATTGAAAGGGATGGTCGACGATCTTAAAAACCAGATCGGGTCCGGGGTGATCGCCGTGGTTGCCAATACGGATGGCAAGGCCAACGTTGTCGTCGGAGTGACCGAGGACCTGAGCGGTAAAATCAGTGCCGTAGATCTGGTGCGTGCGGGTTCGGCGGCGGTTGGCGGTAAAGGTGGTGGTGGGCGCCCGGATATGGCGCAGGCAGGCGGACCTGACGGTGCTAACGGGCAGGCTGCGCTGGATGCCATCGCTGGTATGCTTGCTGAAGCCAATTGAGTTATGAACCGGGTTCTTGAATTTGCTGATGAATCTGATGCCGCTGAAAACCGTCTAGACAGGTGTGTGCTGCCTGACACTGAACGACTGGCAATACGTGCACTGACCGCAGATGACGCAGCAGAATTCCTGAGAGTTTGTGATGACCCTTTGATTGCCGAGACCATCCCCTTTATTCCCAAGATGTTCGACCTGGAAGAAGCCCGGTCCATGTTGGTGGGTGCAGATGGACACAAAGATTGTTTTTTTGGCGTCTGGCTTCGCGTAACCACGAAGCTAATCGGTGTTGTCGGGACACATTTGTCTGCTGGTCGCGATGTCGAGGTGGGATATTGGTTCCATCCGGAATTTCATGGTCAGGGATACGCATCGGAGGCTGTAGGTACCATTGTTGAACGCCTGAATACGTCACTTCCCCGCAGGCAGATTGTCGCTCAATGCCGACCGGAGAACACCCCGTCGTGGCGTTTACTGGAAAAGTTGGGGTTCAAGGATCAAGGTTCCGAAGGCGCGCGTGACGGGCGACATTTTCTGATCAGGCAGATTTGACAGGTTAGCGTTGACGATCTTTGGTATTGGCAAAGTATTTTCCGGGTGTGGTTCCAAGAGCCTTTCTGAACATAGCGATAAAGGCGCTTTGAGAATCATATCCAAGATCAATGGCAACCGTGGTGACCTGTTCGCCATTGGCCAACCGTCCAAGCGCTTCCAGTAATTTTACCTGTTGGCGCCATTGGCGAAATGTCATGCCCGTTTGACTGCTGAACAGTCTGGATAGGGTGCGTTCACTAGCGCCAACTTCCTTTGCCCATGTCCCAAGGTCGCGGCGATCAGAAGGGTTGCGTGAAAGCGCCGTAATAATCGGGGCCAATCTGCGGTCGCTGGATGTTGGTAAATACAGCGGCGTTGTCGAGATCGTCCGCAATTGGTCAAGTAATACAGAAATCATCCGACCGTCCGCTCCGTCTTCATCGTATAGAGGAGGCAAGGCAACGGCGGCGTGTGACAGTTCACGGAGTAGTGGCGAAACGGTTACCACCATGCACGTTTCAGGAAGCCCGGTGACCATTTCCGGATCAAAATAGAGACTGCGCATGGAAAGATGCTCTCGTGATGCGACGGCATGATCCATGAAAGGCGGAATCCAGACCGCGCGTTTTGGCGGCACGACCCATATACCTTGTCCGGTCTCTACAGTCATAACGCCCTTTGATGCAAACAACAGCTGAGCGCGCCGGTGGTGGTGACGTTCAACGATATGACCGTCTGTGTATTCTCGTACCCGTCCAACGACTGAACGCGGAATGGATTCCAGATCGTGGTCATCTGGTCGAATGCGTGCGGCAGGAGGGGTCAATATCCCCGGCGTAGATCGCATGGCGTTAACTCGATATAAATTGGCTTATTAGTCCATATACGCCATCGGCGACCTGAGGTAAAGTTCCCCCGATTGAGATGACAATTATCTGGAATCCAAAAATGCCTTCTGTCCTGACCAATATCGACTGGCGATCCCGCGAAACACTTCTGATTTTAATGGCAATCGCTATGCCGCTCAGTTTTTACACTTGGATGGCTCTCTTAAACAATTTTGCGATTGAGGAAGCCGATTTCGACAGTGTGCGGATGGGTTTTTTGCAAAGCCTGAGAGAAGTCCCCGGATTCCTCAGTTTTACCGCCGTCTTCTTGCTGATTTACTTCCGGGAACAACCGTTTGCGTTATTTTCGTTGTTAGTATTGGGGATTGGGACAGCGATAACGGGGTTCTTTCCAACTGTTGTCGGACTTTATCTCACTACGGTTCTTATGTCGATCGGGTTTCATTATTATGAGACCCTGCACCAGTCACTGGCGCTACAATGGACAAACAAGAAAACAGCCCCGGAATTTTTTGGCCGAATCGCCAGTGCCAAGTCGTTTGCTGCTGTAATATCATTGGCGTTAATCTATTTTGCGCTGGAGGTCGGAAATGTTGAACTGAAGTGGGTATATTTGGCCGCTGGGGGTGTCACTGCATTAATTGCCTTTTATTGCTGGGTTGCCTTTCCGAAGTTTGAGGCCAAGGAAGAACAAAGTAAAAAAATTGTTCTCAGAAGCCGTTACTGGCTTTGGTATGTGTTGGTGTTCATGTCCGGTGCCCGGCGACAGATTTTTGTCGTTTTTGCCGGTTTCCTTATGGTGGAAAAATTCGGATTTTCTGCGGCGGAAATTACGCTCATGTCGCTGGCGAACATGGTCGCTACGATTTATCTGGCTCCAAAAATCGGTCGCTTGATTGGCCGTTTCGGTGAACGTCGAGCCTTGATACTGGAGTATACGGGTTTGATTCTGGTGTTTACAGGATATGCGTTGGCTTCCCAAGCATGGATGGGAGTAGCACTTTATATTCTGGATCATGTTTTCTTTGCCATGGCGATAGCCATCAAAACGTATTTTCAGAAAATCGCCGATCCCAAGGATATCGCCTCTTCGTCTGGTGTCAGTTTTACCATCAGTCATATTGTAGCAATCGTCATACCCGCAGCATTTGGGTTCCTGTATCTGATGTCTTCGTCCTATGTGTTTTATGCAGGTGCCGCAATGGCAGCGGTGTCTCTGATATTTTCGTTTATGGTGCCCCATGATCCCCGTTCCGGAAATGAGACGACATGGGCACAAGCGCTGGTGAAACCGGTTCCGGCAGAATAAACTCCGAGCATGACACAAAGATTTGAAGGCACCGACACTTACGTCGCGACAGAGGATCTGACGGTTGCGGTTAATGCCGCTGTTCAGTTGGAACGCCCGCTCCTGATCAAGGGAGAGCCGGGCACAGGTAAAACCGTATTGGCCGAAGAAATCGCCCGGGCTATCGAAGCACCGCTGCTGCAATGGCACATCAAGTCGACGACCAAGGCCCAGCAGGGACTGTACGAGTACGATGCCGTTGCACGCCTGCGCGATTCGCAGTTGGGCGATGTCCGCGTGCATGACATCAACAACTACATCGTCAAAGGCAAATTGTGGGAAGCCTTCACGCTTGATCAGCGCCCGGTGCTGTTGATTGATGAAATTGACAAGGCCGATATTGAATTTCCAAACGATCTATTGCTGGAACTGGATCGAATGGAATTTCATGTGTACGAGACTCAGGAAACCATTATCGCTAATGCCCGCCCTGTCGTTATCATTACATCAAACAATGAAAAAGAATTGCCTGATGCCTTTCTGCGCCGGTGCTTCTTCCATTATATCCGTTTTCCCGATGAAGAGACGATGAAAAGCATCATTGATGTGCATTTTCCGGATATCCAGAAGCGTCTGGTGGCGGAAGCCCTGAATGTCTTTTATGAACTCCGTGATGTTCCTGGCCTGAAGAAAAAACCTTCGACATCTGAACTGCTGGACTGGCTGAAGTTGTTGATGGTCGAAGATATACCGCCCG
>JAJFIJ010000053.1 GCA_021775105.1 Rhodospirillales bacterium
TTGTGCACCCTGTCGAGAACTTTCATGCCCAGATCCTGATGGGTCATTTCGCGGCCACGAAAACGGATGGTCATTTTGACCTTGTCACCATTTTCAAGGAATTTGCGAACGGCCTTCATCTTGGTCTGATAATCATGTTCATCGATGCCCGGACGCATCTTGATTTCCTTGACCTCGATAACCTTCTGTTTCTTGCGGGCTTCGTTGGCCTTTTTCTGGGCTTCGTATTTGAATTTTCCGTAATCAAGAATCTTGCAGACGGGCGGGTCCGCATGGGGAGACACCTCGACAAGGTCGAGACCGACCTCAAAGGCTAACTCAACACCTTCTTCCACAGTAATAACGCCAACCATTTCACCATCGGCGTCGATGACGCGGACTTTTTCCACGTCGATTTGATCATTCACCCGCGGGCCCTCACGGGTCGGCGGTTGCTGCATGGGACGTCGAGCTATTTAAATATCTCCTGTCAGAAGTTCGTACAAAAATTCATTGTCAGTCTATGGCTTTTCAGCGGGGCTGACCGCTTCGGCCCTGAGTGTAGCGACTGCTTGCCCAAGTTCAAGGAATTCCTGCGCTTTGCCGCCAAGGCGGCGCATGGCGACGGTTCGCTCCTCTGCTTCGCGGTTACCGACAACCAGAATAACCGGCACCTTGGCATGGCTGTGTTCGCGGACCTTATAATTGATTTTCTCGTTCCGGAGGTCGAGTTCTACGCTCAAACCTGCCGCTTTCAACGCATCGAACACCGTATTTGCATAGTCGTCGGCATCCTGCGTGATGGTTGCAACAACGACCTGCAACGGGGCCAACCAGAACGGAAAACGACCGGCATAGTTCTCAATCAGAATACCGAGAAACCGCTCGAATGAACCCAGAATGGCCCGATGGAGCATGACCGGACGGTGCTTGGCCCCGTCTTCAGCGATATAATTTGCATCCAGGCGTTCGGGTAAAACAAAATCAACCTGATGCGTGCCGCATTGCCAGTCCCGCCCGATGGCATCGCGCAGCACGAACTCAAGTTTCGGCCCGTAAAAGGCTCCCTCTCCCGGATTAAGGACCATTTCGACGCCAGCGGCTTCGGTCGCATCGCGAAGCGCTTTTTCGGCCCGGTCCCAAACTTCATCTGATCCGGCCCGCACATCAGGCCGGTCGGAAAATTTGATGACAAAATCATCAAACCCGAAATCTTTATAAATGACCGTCAGCAAATCAATGAAGCGCTTGGTTTCAGATTCAATCTGATCGTCGCGACAGAAAATATGGGCATCATCCTGAACAAACGCCCGAACCCGCATCAATCCGTGTAGGGCACCGGAAGGTTCGTTGCGATGACAGCTGCCAAATTCGGCCATGCGCAGAGGCAGGTCGCGGTAGCTTGTGTTGCCCTGTTTGAAAATCTGCACATGGCACGGGCAGTTCATCGGTTTGATGGCCAGCATCCGGTCTTCTGATTCGGCGATGAACATGGCTTCGCGGAACTTTTCCCAATGCCCGCTATCTTCCCACAACGTCCGGTCAACCAGTTGTGGCGTATTGACCTCGACGTAGCCGCCGTCTTCAAGGCGTTTTCTCATGTAGTCCTGAACCGTGCGGTACAGCGTCCAGCCCTTGGGATGCCAGAACACCGAACCCGCCGCCTGTTCCTGCTGATGAAATAGCTCCATTTCACGACCAAGCCGCCGATGATCGCGTTTTTCTGCCTCTTCCAGCATGTGAAGATGGGCTTTAAGTTCCTTGGGGTCACGCCAGGCCGTACCGTAGACGCGCTGGAGCATGGCGTTGTCTGAATTTCCACGCCAGTAGGCACCCGCCAGTTTCATCAGCTTGAAGGCCTTGCCAATCCGCCCCGTTGACGGCAAATGCGGCCCCCGGCAGAGATCGAACCACTTGCCCTGGCGGTAAATGCCAATCGGCTCATCGCCAGGCAAATCACGGATCAGTTCCGCCTTGTAAACCTCGCCCATATCTTCAAACGTTTTTATCGCCTCTTCACGGTCCCAGGTTTCGCGCACGAACGGCTCATCGCGGTCAATGATTTCCGCCATTCTGGCTTCCATCTTTTCCAGATCGTCCGGCGTGAACGGCTCATCACGGGCAAAATCATAATAAAACCCGTTTTCAATGGCCGGGCCGATGGTGACCTGGGTGCCGGGGAAAAGTTCCTGCACGGCTTCGGCCAGCACATGGGCCGTATCGTGACGGATCAGTTCAAGCGCTTCATCGTCTTTGGAGGTAATGATCGCCAATTCGGAATCTTCGGTGATGGTTGTCGCCAGATCCACCAGTTCGCCATCCAGACGAATGGCCAGCGCCGCCTTGGCGAGGCCGGGACCGATGTCGGCGGCGACATCCTTGCCCGTAACGGGACCATCGAAGTTTCGGACGCTACCGTCCGGGAGAGTTATTGCGAGCATTGTTCTGTTCCAATAAAGGGGCGATTTGCCTGAAATAAGGGGCGAATCTAGTGTGATTAACCTTTCTGTCAAGAACGCCGCTAACCAAAAAGAACAATCCGTATAATCGGGTTATCTGTATATATAAATTGCGGGGTTGAAAAACCACTCAGGCACTATCGACAAATCCGACCGCATCAAAAATTTCCTTGCGAAGATCAGGTGAGGCAATCGGTTTCGAGAGGACTTTTGTTGCCCCGGCCTGAGCCGCAACATCCCGTATAAAGTTGTCTTTCTCGCCTGTCAGCATCAGGACAGGGGTCAGGGTTTTGTTGCGCCGAAGTTGATGGGCGAACTCCATTCCATCCATTTTGTCCATATACAGATCACATAGAATCACATCCGGTTTTGGATGCTGCGGATTGGCCAGCATCTCAAGGGCCTCTTCGCCATTCGATGCTTCGGTGACCCTTTTCAGGCCTTCCTGACTGAGAAGGCGCTTGAGGATCGAGCGCATCGAAGACTGATCGTCGATGATCATGATTTGCAGGTCGATTTCCAAATGCTGCCCTCCTGAATTTCGCTGTACGGCAGATACCCATATACACGATTTTTTGACCATACTGGATAGCAGTCCGGAATCCTTCAGCTATTGTGTTTCAATTTGTTTCTGTATCGAAACGATAAATTTCTGAAATAACCCTGCCCACCGTCAGGTCCGCCAGATCCCCGACGGCGACAATCCTGACGTTTTCCCCGCGCGGGGCACAAAGTTCCGGGTCCGATTCATCGGAAAACAGCACGACACTGGGGCATCCGGCCACCGCCATCACATGCATTGGCCCGGTATCGTTGCCGATTGCCAGGGTTGCCCGGCGGCCCAGAACCGCCAGATTGACCAGATCCGTCCGCCCCGTTAAATCGAAGCCCTCCACGCCATCGCTGAGAATTTGCCCGGCAAGCGGTTTTTCCTGCACCGTGCCCAGCACAACCGGCACAATCCCCTGTTCCCGCAATCGACCGGACAACGATCTGAAATGCTCCAGCGGCCAGCGCTTGGCCGGTCTGTGCGGCGCGCCGCCCGGCACCAGAAGGGCGAACCTGTCGGGCAGGCCAAATCCGGCGAGGTCAGCGTCAGCCCACGACAGATCAGGTTGTGGCACGTTTTCAATGCCCGCCATTTTCACCTGTTCGCGCTGGCGATCAGATGTATGCATAAAATCGCGACGCGGGTTGGCATGCGGATGCGAGCAGCCTGCGGCGATGCCTGACCATTCCGGTTTTGGGCCGGGAAAAAACAACCGGTAATACCAGCTGCTTCGATCCGATGTTTGCAGATCGTAAACCCGCCGAAACCCGCCGCTTCGCAGAAACCGGCGGAGCCCAAGCCACTTGCCCAGTTCAAACCCGCGCGGGCGATCATCAATATGGACATGATCAACCAGCCCTGATGCCCGGGCGAACGGCGCGTAAAGTGCTGATGTCAGCAGCGTGATTTCCTGATCCGGATGATGCTGGCGAATAGCCGCCATCGGTCCCAGCGCCTGCACGAAATCGCCAAGCGCACCGAGCTTGATCACCAGGATGGAATTTTGTGTTGAAACGCCGGGCACTTCGGCACGCCTACTCGCTTACCTGTGGAGCGAGAACCTCATTGTAGACGTCGAGCGTTTTCATACACATGGATTCCTTGGAAAAGTTGTCGCGGGCATTGGCAATGCATTTTCTGGCAAAAGCGGTACGCTCTGACTCCGACAGTGACAGCGCTGCCTCCATAGCCCCGGCGAGGGCGTCTGAATCCAATGGCGGGACAAGCCACCCCGTCACCCCGTCTTCGACAGTTTCCTGCGCGCCGCCATGTTTACTGGCAATGACCAGTCGTCCCAGTGCCTGACCTTCAACAACAACCCGCCCGAAGGCTTCCGGTTCGGTCGATGCAGAGACGACAATATCGCTCAGCATATAGGCTGCGGGCATATCATCGCAGTGATCAACAATGCGGACAACTTCACCAAGCCCATGCCTGTTGACCAGTGCTTCAAGCTCTTTTCGATAGTCTTCCCGACCCTGATCACCCCCAACCAGCAGGCACCGGACATCCCGCCGGTTCAGCTTGGCAACCGCTTCGATAAACACCACCTGACCTTTCCATCGGGTCAAACGACCGGGCAGCATGATTACCGGATACCCATCCGCCAGACGCCAGGCATTCGCCAGATTGATAATGCGTTCCGCAGAAACTTTTTTCGGATCGAAGCGGGCAACATCAACGCCGCTATGAATTGTGCGGATTTTTCTGTTGGGCACACCGTAAATGCGGCGAATATGGCCGGCAATAAACCCGGACACGGCAATCACCTTGTCCCCTTTGGTCATCACGGAATTGTATTTGCGTTTCAGGAATGAGCCCAGGCCATAGGTACCATGAAAAGAGGTGATAAATGGTTTGCCGGTTTTTCTGGCGGCGACCCAGGCGCTCCAGGCCGGGGCACGGGAGCGGGCGTGAACGACATCAACACCTTCTTTTTTGATGAGGTCAACAAGCCGCCCGATGTTGGCGTACATGACAAACGGGTTTTTCGAATTGACCGGTAATTCAATATGTTCTGCTTTTACGCGCTGAAGTTCATGGACCTTGGCACCGCCCGCCGAAACAACGATCGCCCGCCCGCCGGTCTCGACAATGGCTTCGGCAACCTCAACGGTGCCACGCTCGACACCGCCGCCGGAACCCAGATTTGGCAGAATCTGCAATACCGTCGCCATCCGACCCTCGGCGCGCTCCGGCTGATCTTCTTCCGGAGGGCGTTCCGCTGGCCCTTCCTCGGTGCTAAGATGGGGTTCGTCGTTCATCAGATCAGAGTATTCCATGCCAAATAACAATCCTGCCGATCCAGCCATCGACAACCTACCCGAGCCAGCCATCTTAACACGCGATGACGGCGCGACAATCGCTTACCATAGCACCCAAGGCAAGACGCCGGGTGTGATCTTCCTCACTGGATTTAAGTCCGACATGACGGGAAGCAAGGCAATTGCCGTTGAAACCTTTTGTCAGCAACGCGAGCAAGCGATTTTGCGCTTTGATTATACCGGCCACGGTCAATCATCAGGCGCGTTCGAAGACGGCACCATCGGACAATGGGCAGACGACGCGGTTTATGCCCTCGACAATCTGACAGAAGGTCCACAGGTTCTGGTCGGCTCCAGCATGGGCGGCTGGATCATGTTACTGGTCGCGCTCAGACGCCCGGAACGGATTTCGGGATTGCTGGGACTGGCACCGGCGCCCGATTTCACCGAAGACCTGATGTGGGATGCCTTTGGCGATGATCAGAAAGCTGCATTGGAGCGGGACGGATTTCTCGATCTGCCCAACTGTTATGACGATCAGGAACCTTACCGGATCTCCGGCAAGTTGATCGCCGACGGGCGAAATCATTTGCTGCTCAGAAATGAACTGGCGATTGATGTGCCCGTCCGTCTGATCCATGGCATGGAGGATGAGGATGTTCCGTGGAAAACGAGCGAGCGCATTTGCCAACGCCTGCGCACCGATGATGCGGAAATTACTTTCGTCAAATCAGGCGGTCACAGGTTATCGGAACCTGCCGACATCGACCGGCTGACCCGGACACTCGGCGGCTTGCTCGATCAGTTGGAACCCGGGTGAGATCGGTATAGTTTTATGATCACTGTGCCTTGGTATAACAACCGGTGCGCTGATCAGATTTTGGGTTAACGATGGCAGGCAGCA
>JAJFIJ010000054.1 GCA_021775105.1 Rhodospirillales bacterium
CAGGGAGCTACCCAAAATGCCTAACCAGTGTTCGGTCATGTCGCCGAGCCAGTCTCTGAACAGAAAATACACAATGGCGCCAGAGACCGGTCCCCAAATCGCTGAAGAGCCGCCGAGGATCGCCATAATCAGAGCCGAACCAGACATACTCCAGTGCAAAATTTCCGGGGCGATAAAAGACTGATAGATAATGTAGAGACAGCCACCCGTTGCAGCTATCATTGCGGAAATAGCGTAGACCAATGCCCGCACATGAAGCGTTTTATAGCTTAGAAACTGCGCCCGCTCCTCGTTTTCCCTGATGGCTTCCGCGAGGATTCCAGTGTGGGTGCCCTCAAAGGCATCGAGAAGTGCAACGACAATCAGCAGTATGATCAGGGCCGTGATAAACAGGCCGTCCTGGCTCTGCAGAAAACTCATTTTAATCCCGTAAAGCGTGGCGGGAAATTTCGCCAACATCCCATCCGCGCCGCCGGTCACGTCACGCAACTTTAAAGAAGAAACATAAACACCCTGGCCAATCGCCAAAGTAAGCATCGCAAAGGCAATGCCTTCGATGCGCATGATGACAAGGCCAATCAGGTAAGAAACAAGGCCAATCCCGAGAATCACCAGGGGGATTACCACCTCGGTAGGAAGATCCACATGTTTAAGAGCAATCGCGACACAATAACCAGCCATACCAAATGGAGCGGCGTGACCGAAGCTTACCAAGCCTCCCAGTCGCACTAAAAAACCGACCCCCAAAGCCAGGAATCCAAATATCAAGGATTGACTCATCAAGCTCATGGCGACGCGAGAATCGACGCTAACCCATAGCAATAATCCAATGATTAACGCAGCGCCGTACCAAAATGGTTTAGCGATAAAAAAGTTGCGAGAACCCACAGATGATTTCTTCTTACCCATACTCATGTACGGCTTCCCGCGATACCGGTGGGTTTCCAGATCAAAACACCGATCATCAAGAGAAAAGGAAACAACTCCGCCAGATCTGGCAAGTAAACTGCCCCCAGAGATTGAATCTGGCCAAGTATCATTGCCGCAATGAATGCACCGGAAAAACTACCTAGTCCTCCGATGACGACCACAACAAATGAAGTGACGAGAATATCGCCCCCCATCACCGGGCTTAGGGAAAGAAAGGGACCCGCTAATACGCCCGACACACCGGCAAACGCGGCACCCAACGCAACGACTGCGGCACTCAGGAAGTCGGTATTCACACCCTGGATAGCCGTAACCAACGGATCTTCACTTGCTGCGCGCACCAACAAGCCAACTTTCCCGTACCTGAGCCAAGCCGCGAGTGATGCGGCAATAATGGCGCTGATTGCAATAATTGCCAGGCGATACACTGGGAATGGGGAGCCAAACACTTCGACTGAGCCGTCCAATAACAATGGCGCGTCGAATGAATAATTCTGCTTTCCCCAAATTGTCTGCACAACATCTTCGAGGACGAGCAACACCCCGAACGTTACCAGCACTGTCGCCAACGGATCTTTTTCAGCCAATGTTCTGAATATTGTCGCATCCATGGCAACGCCAATGATCGCAAGGCATATCGCCGCACCGATCATTCCAGACCAAAACCCCAGTTCCAGACTGATCGAATAGCCAATGTATGCGCCCAACATATAGAGCGATCCGTGGGCAAAATTAACCACACGCCGCAAGCCGTAAATCAGCACAAGTCCGGATGCCAGAACGAACAATAAACTTCCATATACAGCGCCATTCAATAACTGAACCAGCATAAAATATCTTCCTCAAAACCCCACATCAGCCACAGCAGCATTTATTCAAGGGGCCTCGGTTGTCGACCCACACACCAATGCGTAAAATTCGCCATTGCAACATCAGGGTTGGTTTTCTTGCCCTAAATATTTCTCAGAACTGAACTGTTCTTTACGTTTGAACCTTCAGTTTATGACTCTGAACAACATTTCCCTGTGAATTTATTATCTATGTTTAATTAACTGAATGATTAGTCATTCAGTGCTCAATGTGTCAACATTTTTTTTACAGAACATAAAACAAAACATATCCAGAGCAAATAATTAATAGTTTGTAAGAGTTTATAATGTTTTAATTCATCAGCTTACATGGGCATCCATTTAGCTGTAGCTTCTAGGAAAAAACCAAATAGACGGCACATCATTATCCAAAATAATAAATCCATGGAAACTTTTCAAAAAAAAATTGACCAAGAATGAATTATCCTTCATTTTGTATAGTAGCTATATTAATGCTGACATCGACACGCTCTAACAATGAAGAAGCACGTATAAAAACTGCCGTGCCGAGAAACCGAAAAATGCAGGAAAGAAGATATTGATTGAAAGACGTTATGGGCGCCAACTTTAGAGAAAAGGATTGAGGGTATTGGGTGGCAATCCTTTTACCGGAAAACGATCGATTGAACTTTGTTTTCAGCAGGCCTCAAACTCAATGAGTTAGACTAAATTCTGCATTAAGTTTTACCACTGAATTTAATTTATTTTATATTTTCTGCGATGTTCGACAGCTCTTTGGTATTAGGGATAAAAATGACACAAGCAAAACTGTCGGATGGGATCCAGACAAAAGTTGCAGACGCTAATCTTGTCAACAAGCGGCGAAATGAAATCGCCAAAACTGCAATAAAACTTTTTTCGGACCAAGGTTTTTACAAAACAAGCATCCAGAACATCGCCCAAGAGGCCGAATTTTCTCAGGGGTTCATCTATCAATATTTCAACAATAAAGAGGAACTATTGCTCTATGCCTTAAGGGTCGTTCTTAATGCATATGAAAATGAAGTTCCCCCTCGCCTGCACGGCATAAACCATCCCGTTGACCGGTTGTGCGCAACAATTGCGGCTTTCTGCACTTCAGTGGACACTCATAGTGAAGCAACGGTGCTGGCATACCGGAGCACAAAATCCCTGAGTCCTGAATTGCGGAAACTACTTAAGGCCGACGAGACACATACAAACAGGCACCTGCGCAAAGCAATCGACGTCTGTATTGATGATGGCTACATGATTGAAGTCAATAGAGAAATTATGGTTTATCAATACTTAATGTATGCCCACGCATGGGCGCTGAAGAGCTGGGTATACTCGGATAAAATGAGCCTGGAAGAATATATTCAGGAAGGTTTTAAGATTTTGGTCAGCCCTTTTTTGACGCCAAAAGGCGCAACTTACTGGTCCAAATATTATTAGAGAATGTTCCCCAGCCTACTTCACTCAAAGCTGTCTGGTTTTGAAAACAGCAACTGCCCTCACCCTTCTCAGATCACCCCGAACATGGAGAGAAAAATGTCATCCCGTGCCCACTTCAATTGGGAAGATCCCTTTCTGCTTGATAACCAATTGAGCGAAGAAGAACGCCTTGTCCGTGACACAGCCCAGGACTATGCACAAAGCAAATTGATGCCGCGGATTCTCGAATCCAACCGTCATGAGATATTTGACCGCGAGATCATGAATGAAATGGGGGAACTGGGCCTATTAGGTTCAACGCTGCCCGAAGTCTACGGATGCGCCGGGGTTAATCACATAAGCTACGGCCTCGCCGCCCGTGAGGTGGAACGTGTGGACAGTGGCTATCGGTCGGCCATGAGCGTCCAGTCATCGTTGGTCATGCACCCGATTTATGCCTTCGGGACGGAAGCGCAGCGAAAAAAATACCTGCCAAAACTGGCTACGGGCGAATGGATTGGATGCTTTGGTCTAACCGAGCCTGATCACGGGTCCGATCCCGGTTCAATGCACACCCGTGCCGATAAAATAGACGGTGGATATCGCCTGACCGGAAACAAGATGTGGATCACCAATTCCCCTATCGCCGATGTTGCCGTTGTCTGGGGAAAGCTGGATGGAGTCATCCGCGGCTTCATTCTCGAACGCAATATGGAAGGACTAAGCTTTCCAAAGATTGAAGGTAAAATGAGCCTGCGTGCCTCGATCACCGGGGAAATCGTTATGGATAATGTAGAGATTCCAGAAGACAATCTGCTGCCCAATGTTGAAGGCCTGAAAGGCCCTTTCAGTTGCCTTAACAAGGCACGTTACGGCATCGCTTGGGGAGCCCTTGGCGCTGCTGAATTTTGCTGGCATGCAGCCAGGCAATACACGTTGGACAGGAAACAATTTGGTCGGCCCTTAGCCGCCAATCAACTGGTTCAGTTAAAACTCGCCAACATGCAAACTGAAATAACGTTAGCCCTGCAAGGCTGTCTTAGGGTTGGGCGTATGATGGATGAGGGGATATGCGCGCCTGAAAACATTTCGCTGGTCAAACGTAATTCATGCGGCAAATCATTGGAGGTTGCTCGCTTGGCTCGAGATATGCACGGCGGCAATGGCATATCGGATGAGTTCCACGTAATCCGCCACATGATGAACCTGGAAACCGTTAACACCTACGAAGGCACTCACGACATTCATGCGCTTATCCTGGGACGAGCCCAAACAGGCCTACAGGCATTTTCGTGATAGGAAGCAACATGATCTCCAACTCTACTGTAGTCGGTGTTGTCGGCAGCGGCGCCATGGGCGCAGGAATCGCCCAAGTCGCCGTGCAAGCGGGGCACACGGTGTTGTTGCACGATAGGTCGGCGCAAGCGGTCACAAACGCCATTGACGATATAACCGAAAGATTACGCCGCTCGTCCAAGAAAGGACGCTTCGACGCGACCACATGCGAAGGAATGATAAAGCGACTGAAACCGGCAGGTTCCTTGGACAACCTGCGAGATTGCGGTTTGATAATAGAAGCTATCATCGAGGACGAGACGACCAAGTGCGACCTCTTCCGTTCTCTTGAGGAAATCTGCCGAAACGACGTTATATTGGCGACCAATACGTCGTCATTGTTGATTGAGTCAATCGCCAATATCCTTGCACGGCCCGAGCGCCTGGCAGGAATGCATTTTTTTAATCCAGCCCCCATTATGCCGCTCGTAGAAATTGTCTCTGGACTGGCAACGGCGCCGGAAGTTTCCGAGGCGCTTTTTGCAACGGCTTCATCATGGAAGAAGACACCCGTCCACGTTACCTCTTCGCCGGGATTCATCGTCAACCGTGTGGCGCGCCCATTTTATGGTGTTGCTCTATCGTTGCTGGACGAAGGCAATGCCGATCCCGCTACTTATGATGCCGTCATACGCCAAAGTGGCCTATTTCGAATGGGACCATTTGAACTAATTGATTTGATAGGAATGGACGTCAACTTTGCGGTCAGTCAATCGATCTTCGCGGCATTCAGTGGCGCCCCTCGTTATAGACCGAGCCATACCCAGAGAACTTACGTAAACGCCAACTACCTTGGCAAAAAAACCGGGCGAGGATTCTTCGATTACACAGACGGCGCTTCCTTGCCCCAGGTACGCACCGAAGCTGCCGTTCCTTCAGGTAACGCAGTTGCCCCCCCATCATCAGTCTTCTCATCACATACCCAGGCGCAAGAAGGAGTCGTTCTCCCTTCGGGCGGACTACTCGCCATGACTGATGGAAGGACGGCAACAGAGCGCGTTGCAAATCTCAACCGTGCGATTATTCTTTTTGATTTAACCCTTGATTTCAATCAGGCAGAGCGCATCGCCATCACAACAAGTAGAAATTGCCCAGACAACTTTCTTGCCGAAGTAATAGGCCTGTTTCAGTCATTGGGTAAGGATGTCAGCATCGTGGCCGATACCCCGGGCCTTATCGTCATGCGGACAGTAACGCGCTTGGCCAATGAAGCCGCAATCGTTGTCGAGCAGGGAGTAGCAAACGAACCCAGCGTTGATACAGCAATGATGAATGGAGTGAACTATCCGCTCGGCCCCATGGCATGGGCACGACAGTTGGGTTGGGTAGTGGTGGCCGACGTTTTGGACAACATCGAAAACTTCTATCGGGATGGATCTCATTGTGTCGCCCCGTTTATTCGTCGTGCCGCATGGGAAGAAAGGAGCAAGGTGATATGAAAAGTGCATTTGTTTGTGAGGGTGTGCGCACCCCGATCGGCCGTTATGGAGGGGCGCTCGCCTCGGTTCGCCCCGATGATCTTGCTGCCCTGTGCTTACGCGCCATCATGAAGCGTGCGCCGGGCCTCCCCCCGGAAGCCATTGACGAAACCATTCTCGGGTGCGCCAATCAGGCTGGCGAAGACAACCGCAATGTTGCGCGCATGGCGGTACTTCTTTCCGGCCTGCCGGAATCTATCCCCGCGATCACCGTAAACCGGCTATGTGGGTCCGGCCTGGATGCTGTCGCATTGGCCGCACGCTCCATCCAATTAGGCGAGATGGATGTCGTCATTGCCGGTGGTGTTGAAAGCATGAGTCGCGCACCCTTTGTTATGGGTAAAGCCGATTCGGCCTTTTCACGCACTAGCGAATTTTTTGACACGACCATCGGTTGGCGGTTCATAAATAAAGCTATTGCAAACCTGCATGGCATTGATTCAATGCCAGAAACGGCAGAAAACGTAGCTGAACAGTTCAACATTTCCCGTATAGATCAGGATGCCTTTGCATTGCGCTCACAGCAACGCACAGCGGCAGCCCAAGAAAATGGCAGGTTGGCTGAAGAAATCGTGCCCGTGGAAATTCCACAACGAAAATCCGTTCCCATCATCATCAACCAAGACGAACACCCGCGTGCGACCTCCTTGGAGATACTCGCCGACTTGAAGACACCCTTCCGCAAGGAAGGCACCGTAACGGCGGGAAATGCATCAGGCGTCAACGATGGAGCGGCAGCAGTTCTTATCGCTTCCGAAGATGCCGTCAAGCGATATGGATTGACCCCCTTGGCGCGGGTTTCGGGATACGCTTCGGCTGGTGTACCTCCGCGTATCATGGGTATTGGACCTGTACCAGCCACACAAAAACTGCTTAATCAAAAGGGGATATCGATTAGGGACATAGATCTGATCGAATTGAACGAAGCTTTCGCCGCTCAGGCCCTCGCCGTTCTGCGTCAGTTGGGAATTCCTGACGACGCAGACTACGTCAACCCCAACGGTGGCGCGATTGCATTAGGCCATCCGCTAGGTATGTCCGGCACACGCCTCGTGCTCAGCGCCAGCATAGAGTTGCGAAATAAATCTGCACGGAATGCTCTTTGCACCATGTGCGTGGGTGTCGGTCAGGGCGTCAGTTTGTTGTTGGAGTCTCCATGAAAAGGACGGATGTATGAAAATCCTTATTACAGTCAAACGGGTCATCGACTTCAACGTCAAAATCCGTGTTAAATCTGACAATTCGGGGGTCGAGACGGCCAACGTTAAAATGTCGATGAATCCTTTCGATGAAATCGCCGTCGAGGAGGCTATTCGCTTGAAAGAAGCGGGCATAGCCACCGAACTGGTCGCCGTGTCTATGGGCACTGCCCAGTCGTCGGAGACCATCCGCACGGCCCTTGCCATGGGTGCCGATCGGGGCATCCTGGTTGAAACCGATGCCGAGTTGCAGCCCCTCGCCGTTGCCAAGCTTCTTAAGGCCATCGTCGAGAAAGAAAACCCCGGCATGGTCATCGTCGGCAAGCAGGCCATCGATGACGACGCCAACCAGACCGGCCAAATGCTCGCAGCCTTGCTCGGCTGGCCGCAAGGCACGTTCGCTTCCAAGCTGGAACCCGGCGATGGCAAAGCGACGCTGGTCCGCGAAGTCGATGACGGGTTGCAAACAATCACCGTCAATTTGCCCGCCGTTATTTCCACGGATTTGCGCTTGAACGAGCCGCGTTATGCGTCGCTTCCCAATATTATGAAGGCTAAGAAAAAGCCGATTGATGTTATCAGCCCGGACGACCTTGGCGTCGATGTAAGCCCGCGTATTGAAACCATCAAGGTCGTCGAACCGCCTAAACGCGAGGCTGGCGAGATCGTCGCCGACGCAGCGGCGCTGGTCGATAAACTTAGGAACGAGGCGAAGGTCATCTGATGAGTATTCTTGTCGTTGCCGAACACGATAATTCGGAACTTAAAGCCGCCACCCTGAACGCCATCACCGCCGCCATCGAACTTGGCGAAGTCACGGTGCTGGTCGCAGGACAAGCTTGCGGCAGTGTCGCCGAGCAGGCAGCCAAGGTCGCCGGCGTGGCCAAGGTCATAGTCGCCGACGACGCGGCTTTCGCCCATGGGTTGGGTGAAAACGTCGCCTCCCTGCTGGTTGATCTGGCCTCAAACTACAGCCACTTGATTGCCCCCGCGACGACATCGGGCAAGAACATCATGCCGCGCGTCGCCGCCCTGCTTGATGTCGCGCAGATATCGGAAATCACCGAGATTATTGCCGCCGACACCTTCATCCGCCCGATTTATGCCGGTAACGCCATGGCGACTGTCAAAACCGCCGATACCCCAAAGGTCCTGACCATTCGCGGCACCGCCTTTGAGGCCGCTGCCTCTGAAGGCGGCAGTGCCACCATCGAAGCCGTCAGTGGTGGCGGCGATCAGGGCCTTTCGGCCTTCGTCAGTCAGGAAGTGAGCAAATCCGAACGGCCCGAGCTGACGACCGCCAAGATCGTCATTTCCGGTGGTCGCGGGATGCAGAACGGTGAAAATTTCCACCTGCTTGAAAGCATCGCCGACAAGCTGGGTGCCGCCGTCGGTGCCTCGCGCGCCGCCGTCGACTCAGGTTATGTGCCCAACGATTATCAGGTTGGCCAGACCGGCAAGGTGGTCGCCCCCGATCTCTATATTGCCGTCGGGATTTCCGGGGCCATTCAGCATTTGGCCGGGATGAAAGACAGCAAAGTTATTGTCGCCATCAACAAGGACGAAGAAGCGCCGATTTTCCAGATTGCCGATTATGGCCTTGTCGCCGACCTGTTCGAGGCGCTGCCGCAATTGTCGGCGGAACTTGATTGATTCTCTATGCACTCCCTGACTAAATGGTAGTACCAATTCTTGGGATAATCCACGGAGACAACTTATAACTGGAGATATGCGGCGCCAAAAGTATATGAAATTGATGGCTTGATCCCCGTAATTCATCCGTCGGCCTATGTGCATGAAGACGCCGTGCTAATCGGTGATGTCATCATTGGACCAGGTTGTTACGTCGGGCCAGCAGCATCGCTACGTGGGGATTTCGGACGACTGCTTATTGGTCCCGGCGTCAACATTCAAGATACCTGTGTGATGCACGGATTTCCAGGCACCGACACGATAATCGAAGAGAACGGTCATATCGGCCATGGAGCGGTTGTCCATGGCTGCCATATCAAGCGCAACGCCCTGATCGGTATGAACGCGGTGATCATGGATGAGGCTAAGATCGGAGAGAATTCAATTGTCGGAGCCTTGTCGTTCGTCAAGGTGGGATTCATCGTACCGCCGAACAGCCTCGTCGTAGGTTCTCCGGCCAAGATCATTCGGGAGCTCAGTGATAAGGACGTCGCATGGAAAAAAAAGGCGACGGCCGAATATCAGAACTTAACGATCCGTTGCCATAGGAACATGCGCGCAGTCGATCCGTTAACGGAACTCCCGGCGGATAGGCAGAGCCTGCCGAAAAGTGACATCATGCCCTTGCAAAATCAACGCGAGCGCACCCCTAAAGATTGACATTGCCTGACGTAAATTTAGCCGGCGTATGGAAAGCTGCGTTCGAAATTCCTCCGCGAGTTCTTTTTTCAGTTCAATTACTTTAGCGTTATCGATGCCATTCTCATGATAAACAGCCGAAAGATTTTCGCGGATACTTCTATCGGGGGACTGGTGCATACCGACAAGAAGGCGGCAGGCTTTTTCGTCCAAGCCAGACCATTCTTCAACATACTGATCTATTTGCTTCCAACCACGAAGATTGAAATAGCCAACACAAAAATCTGCGCGCTCAGAAACCTTCATGGTCTCGATCAGAGACGGAAGCAGGGACTGGTCTATGTTGTCAAAAGTTCGTGGCATATTGGCGTCCTTAATCCCCTGTCTAGCGTTTTACATTGTCCGCTTTCTTCATCTTGATCCAATTTTCCAAGTCTTGCCGGTCAAACCGCCAGGATCCTCCAACCTTAAAGCCCGGTATCTTTCCCTCGGCAACCAGACGGTAGGCCGTTTTCTCTTTTATTTTGAGAAGCACAGCCACCTCTTTAATGGTCATGATTTTATCAGACACTGTAATTGCCCTCCTGAATCAAAGCCGTTAGTGGAAAATAAGAGAAAATCGAGAA
>JAJFIJ010000055.1 GCA_021775105.1 Rhodospirillales bacterium
CAATATTGCCAACGTACTTTGCAAGGTTGGCGATCAGGTTGATGAAGGTCAAGAACTGTTAACTATGTTGGAGTAAGCTGTGCAAAGACGATTGCCCTTCGCTCTGGTTGTTTGCGATGGGATCAAATTTGATACAGTAAAGTTGCCATGGACAATCTAGATCTTTCCAGTCTCTCCGTTCTCGTCGTCGACGATCAAGTGGGAATGCGCCGGGTAATCGTCAATGTTTTCAGAGATCTCGGTATGCGAAAGATTTTCGAAGCCGGAACCGGCAAGGACGCGCTTCGAATATGTAAAGAAGATAAACCTGAAATCTTATTCACGGATTCCGCCATGTCCCCGATGTCGGGAGAACAACTTACCCGGACGATTCGCAAAGGTGTCGACGGGATAGATCCTTGTATTCCGATTGTCATGGTTTCCGCCCATTCCGATATAGATCGAATCATGGGAGCGCGTGACAGTGGTGTAACGGAGTTTCTGGCAAAACCCGTGTCGGCCAAGCAGGTGTATTCACGGCTGGTTTCGGTGATCAGTAACCCTCGTGTGTTTGTGCGCTCCGACGATTTTTTTGGCCCGGACCGACGCCGTCGCAATCTTAATTATGGTGGTGAAGACCGGCGTGACGAAAAGTAACCGGTAGACAGGCACTCATCAGCGGTTATCCCCAGGTTACGATCTTTCTGTTTCCAGTATCACCGTTTATTCTGTACCCCTGTTGTGGTTTCCGAATAACCGAGACATCCTGATATGACATTTCCCAAACACATAAAAATTGTCGAAGTAGGCCCGCGTGACGGTTTGCAGAATGAAGCCGAAATTATTTCGACCGAAGACAAGGTCAAGCTGATTGAATACCTTGGAGAAAGCGGGTTATCGGTCATTGAGGCCGGTAGTTTCGTCTCTCCGAAATGGGTGCCTCAGATGGCGGATTCCGCCAATGTATTCTTAGATATCTTCCGCCGAAAAGGTGTCACCTACACTGCTCTTACGCCAAACATGAAAGGGCTGGAGAATGCCATCAATGCTGGAGTGGACGAGGTTGCTGTTTTTGCAGCGGCTTCTGAATCCTTTTCCAGAAAAAATATTAACTGCTCTGTTGAAGAGAGTATCGAGCGTTTTCGCCCCCTCTGTGAGGAGGCATCGGCAAGGAATATCCCCGTGCGGGGATATGTGTCCTGCGTGCTCGGGTGCCCATATGAGGGCTCTGTCTCTCCTTATGCCGTGCGGAATGTTTCGAAGGATCTTCTCGATCTGGGGTGTTATGAAATTTCACTCGGCGACACCATCGGCACCGGCACCCCCGGCAACGCCAGAATATTGATCGATACGGTTCTTGATGACGTTCCCCTGGAAAAGCTGGCGGTACATTTTCACGATACTTACGGCCAGGCATTGGCGAATATCTACGCTGTTCTGGAGCAGGGTGTAGCGGTTGTCGACAGTTCGATTGGCGGGTTGGGTGGCTGTCCCTATGCCAGCGGGGCAGCCGGCAATGTTGCGACGGAGGATGTCCTTTATCTTTTGGACGGCCTTGGCATTGAAACCGGTATTAGCATGGACAAAATTCTCAAGGCGTCGTGGTTTATTTCCGGTATACTTGGCCGACCACCGGCGTCAAAGGTCGCAAACGCCCTGGGTGATGGAAGCCCTTTATCGTGAGTGTAAATCTGATCAAATTGTGCGTCGGTGTCGATAAGGTTGAACAACTGGCTGGTTATCAGTCAGAACGCCTGAAAGACATGAAGGCTGGTGGCGTCAAAAATCCCCAACTTCGCCATGTAACGCGAAATACTCCGCGTCGCGCAGCAGAAGTTCTGGATGGTGGCTCACTTTACTGGGTCATTCGCCGCGTGATTCAAGTCAGGCAACGGATAACAGGTCTTGAGGCCGTCGAACGTGAAGACGGTAAACCGGCTTGCGCAATCATTCTTGACCCTGAACTCGTCCGCACCTTTCCCCGCAGTTTCCGGGCTTTTCAGGGGTGGCGTTATTTTCCGACGACGGACGTTCCAGCCGATCTTCCAGCCGATTTCGATCCGAAAGGTGCCATCCCGTTCGAAATGGCGGAGGAACTCAGGACACTTGGGCTTATTTGAACACTCTGTACAAATTTGCTCATACTCAAAAATTGAGATAAGACGTTGAGCTTAAATGATCATTAGGGTGTAAAAATAGGCCAGTCTGGTGTTTAATCTACCCAATTGTACAAAAGGTCATGAATGCCTTGCTCATGAGTGAAGAATTAGAAATCATCAATCCGCCCAATTTGCTGAAGTCCAAGGTGAAAACCGGTGGGCCGGGGGCTGTTGATGCGGAAACGCTCGGCCGTGCCGAAGCGGCGATTGCTAATATGGCCGACCAATATCTTGAATGGGTGGTTCAGGATATTGAACGGATCAGCAAAGCCTTTGAAGAGTTGAAGGCCGCTGACACAGAAAGTACACCGGCAAAGCTTGAAGTCATCTTTCAGGTTGCTCATGACATAAAGGGACAGGGTGGCAGCTTTGGTTACGATATGATGACCTCTGTCGGTAATCAGTTATGTCGCCTGATTGAACATGCTGACCCCACCAACCCGAAGCTGACTGAAGCCGTTGGTGTCCATATTGAGACTCTGAAACTGGTCATCGCCCAGCGCATTAAGGGGAATGGCGGCAAAGTGGGTGAACAGATGCTCATGGGCCTGGAACAGATTTTCAAGAAAACAACCAGTTAAAAATACTGGCATTCGGAAGAGCAGGGGGCTCAGTTCGCCGACAGCGTGTCGCGGAACTTCTCCAGCCAATCCAGTCGGGCTTCCAGTTCGGTAATATCCCGGTCCAGCCATTGCAGAAGAAACCCTGAATCTCCCTGAAAATGCTGACGCAGGTCTATGTGACGGGCCAGTTCCATTTCGGTGCGTTCCACCAACAATTCAGTCTGCTGGTGCTGGTCTTCGCAATCCAACAGATGGAGAAAGCGAAATTTAAGAGCTTCGATCAATTTGTTCAGATCAGATTCACTGGCCCGGATATTGGCTGTCAGAAGAGCATGAAGTTCACTCTTCCCCTTTTCGGTAACTTGAAGTGTTTCATGATCGCCACCTTTTTCGATAACATCAACCAGCCCCTCATATTTCAGAAGTTCAACTGAAGTCCCGAGAACATCCAGAGACGGCCCCTGAATCCGGTCAACAAAATGGCGCACAGACTGGGCTAACTCACCATAAGTCAGGGGATTACCCGACAGAATGCCCAAAGCACAAAGCCGAACGGCTTCTTTCGGCGTGAGGGTGTTATCTGAATACATGGGTTAAAAATAAGCCTCTTGAGATCAGCTGTCTACATTTGAGTTGAAAATAATTCTCAAACGGTTGACCTCAAAAGTCTTTTTTCAGGCCAATATGCTGCCACACATCAGTAATCGCCTGCACTAAATGATCCATGTCTGCATCAGAATGCAGCGGAGTCGGCGTTATACGCAGGCGTTCCGTGCCGCGCTGAACCGTCGGATAGTTGATCGGCTGAACGTAAACACTGTGGCGTTCCATCAGCAAGTCGCTGGCTTCCTTGCACTGGACAGGATCACCAACCAGAACCGGAACGATATGACTTACAGAAGGCATAACCGGCAGGCCGAGTTTGCGAAGCCTTCGTTTAAGGGTCGCCGCCCGTTCCTGATGGCGTTCGCGCAGTTCATTATGCTGTTTCAGATAAGCCACACTGGTTCGCGCGGCCGCGGCGACGGCCGGTGGCATGGACGTTGAAAAAATGAACCCGGCCCCATAACTCCGGATGAAATCACACATCATTGCCGACCCGGCAATATAACCGCCGACGACGCCAAATGCTTTCGCCAATGTGCCCTGAATAACATCCAGTCTGTGCATTTGACCGTCGCGTTCACAAACCCCGGCTCCGCGTTCGCCATATAGGCCAACTGCGTGAACTTCATCGATAAACGTCATGGCGCCGTACTTTTCGGCGAGGTCACAGATACCTTCGATAGGCGCAATGTCACCATCCATGGAATAGAGGGATTCAAAGGCAACCAGTTTTGGCCGATCTTTCGGATAAGCTGCAAGTTTGGCTTCCAGATCATCGAGATCGTTATGGCCGAAAATAACCCGTTCACATTTGGTATGGCGGATACCTTCAATCATCGAGTTATGATTGTGAAAATCCGACAGGATCACCAGATCGGGAATCATGATGCCGAATGTGCTGAGCGCCGTCATGTTGGCCATCCAGCCCGATCCGAATATTAGTGCGGATTCGGTTTCGTGAAGATCAGCCAGTTCACGTTCCAGCAGCACATGCTCATGACAGGTCCCGGCAATATTTCGCGTGCCACCGGCACCGGCACCGCAACGCGATACAGCTTCCCGCATGGCATCCAGTACTTCCGGATTCTGTCCCATTCCGAGGTAATCGTTGGAACACCATACCGTAACATCATGCACACCGTCTTCTGCATGGTTGAACGCAGCGGGAAAATTGCCAGCCTTGCGTTCCAGGTCAGCAAACACACGATAACGACCTTCCTCTTTCAGATCTTTTATCCGATCCGCAAAAAAATCTTCGTATTTCATACCCATCATTCCGGATTGTTGTCTTTGACCCAGGCATGGGTCTCATCAAGAGCTTTGCTGAAACTCGCCATCATTTCACTGATTTCGTCGGAACTGATGATCAGGGGAGGGCAAAACCCAATACTGTCGCCCATCGCGCGAACGATCAACCCGTGCTCTTCTGCCCGTGCCGAGCAATAGCCCCCGACCGCAGATTTTGGCGAGAACGGAGTTTTCCCCGCCTTGTCCTTGACCAGTTCAACGCCCGCAACCAGACCAACACCGCGTACCTCGCCAACCATTGGATGATCTGCAAATTTCTGCAAGCCAGCCAGAAATGTACCGCTAATCGACTGGACGTGTCCGATAATATTTCGTTCTTCATAAATATTGAGAGTTTCAAGGGCAACTGCGGCGGACACCGGGTGACCGGCATAGGTGCCGCCATGACCAAACAGGCCCAGCTTTTCGCTTTGTGTAACCATAGCCTGATAGACTTTGTCATTGATCAGTAGTGCAGAAATTGGCAAGTACGCCGCCGACAGGGCCTTGGCCATGGTAATCATGTCGGGTTTAAGATCAAAAGTCTGGGCTCCCCACATGTTGCCGGTCCGTCCAAAGCCGCAAATTACTTCATCGGCAACAAACAATATGTCGTATTTTTTGAGGATCGGTTGGATTTTTTCGAAATAGGTTTTCGGCGGAACAATTACACCACCTGCCCCCATCACCGGCTCAGCAAAGAAGGCGGCAATGGTTTCCGGACCTTCGTCGTTAATCATCTGCTCCAGTTCATCTGCGCAGCGGGATGCAAATTCTTCTTCGCTCTCGTTGTCCTGCCCGAACCGGTAATAGTGCGGGCAACTTGTGTGCATGATTCGCTCGATCGGCAGGTCAAATTCGTTATGCAGATGAGGAAGGCCGGTCAAACTGGCTGAGCAAACCGTAACCCCATGATAGCCCTTGATTCGTGATATGATTTTTTTCTTTTCCGGTTTGCCAATGGCATTGTGGTAATACCAGATCAGCTTGACGGCCAAATCGGTCGCTTCTGATCCTGAATTGGCAAACAGGACCTTGGACATAGGAACCGGGGCAATGTTGACGATCTTTTCCGCTAGGTCGATCGTCACATCAGGCGTCTTACCGGCAAAACCGTGATAATAGGGCAGGCGGCGCATTTCTTTGATGGCCGCTTCGACAAGGCGTTCCTCATTGAAACCGAGCGATGCACACCATAGCCCTGACATACCTTCAATGTATGATTTTCCATTGTCATCAATGACCCGCACACCGGAACCGGTTTCCATGATCTGCGGCCCCTTTTCCTGATGTGTTTTCAGGTTGGTGTAGCCATGAACGTGATAGGCGATGTCGCGGGCTGCCGGGGAGTTTGCGAGTATGGTCATGTTGTTTTCTCAATACGAAACAGAAGAAAATATCAAAATGAAGGGACTCTACAGTCGCCTTCATGCGGAAAGCAGGAACCTAGTTCATCAACGCCAATTAATAAATGGAAATCCTTCTGTTGACGGTGAAACATTGCAACTATTGCAAACCTATGTTTTTCCTGCAGTGCTGCTATGACAGAAGCCTCGTTTGATGAGAAACCGCAAGTCTGTGGATAAATGAAAACTTCTTTAAGGTGCTGAAATAAAACATTTATTTTTTCTTATTCTACCAATTTCGAAAATATCCACAGCTTTTCCAGATATTTCCCCCGCTCTCAAATTTGACTAATATCAATGCCAACAGAGCCGTTTTACGATTAAATATAATCTGTAGATTTAACAGGATTGGAGATCGATCATGACCGTCAAAGATATCTTCGTCCATGTCGATGGTGCAAAAGGTAATGACGCGCGGGTAGATGCCGCAATCGATCTTGCCAATCAGCATGGTGCTTTACTGACTGGTGTGTATGTCGTTTCCAGACCGGTTATTCCAGCTTACGCGGAAGTCCAGATTTCCGAAGAGGTATTGAAGGCACAGGCAAGTGCCCTTCAGGAGTCTGCTGAACAGGCCCATGAAACATTTTTGAGCGCAACGGCGGTCAAGAACCTGGATGCCGAGTGGCGGTGTTATGAAGGTATGACAGATTCAGTACTCACCCAGGAAGCACGTACAGCCGATGTTCTGATCGTCGGGCAACATGATCCTGATGAAGACATCTTTCCCGGTGGCCGGGATATGCCAGACCACGTCATCCTGTCCGCAGGGCGCCCGGTGCTGATCATTCCCTACACCTACCATAGTGAAGGATTCGGCAAACGCATTCTGGTCGCCTGGGATGGCAGTTCCCGTGCTACCCGCGCCGTTCACGACGCTCTGCCGTTTCTGCAAATGGCGGATGAAGTTTGCGTCATGGTCGCTAATCCGGAAGGTGAAAGCCGGGTCGGCGTTGAGCCGGGTTCCCAGATTACAGCACACCTGTTGCGCCACGGAGTTAAGGCGGAAGCCGCCCATATCACGAACCATGACGTCAAGTCCGGCGAACTGCTGCTGTCACGGGCCGCCGATATGAGGGCCGATATGATTGTTTGCGGCGCTTACGGGCATTCGCGCTGGAAAGAACTGATCCTTGGCGGTGTGACGGACCATTTGCTTGATCACATGCCGGTACCGATCCTGATGTCTCACTGATAAGGTCCGGTTAATTTCCACGGCGGTGGTTGAGGGAACGCGGGTCAAGCGCATCCTGAAGACCGTCACCAAGAAAATTGAACGCGATGACGGTGATAAAGATCAGGATGCCAGGGTAAAACGCTAGCGTCGGAGCGTCCCATATCAATTCCTGCGCGTTGGTCAGCAGGTTTCCCCAACTGGGTGTCGGTGGCTGGATGCCCAAGCCGAGAAAACTGAGGACAGATTCCAGTAATATTATATTTCCCGCCGACAGGGTCGCAGCGACAATGATTGGTGAGGCCAGATTGGGCAGGATATGAACCATCATGATTCGTCCTGCCGACGCGCCTTGCGCTTCTGCCGCCTTGATGAAATCACGTTCACGTAACGCAAGTGCGCTGGATCTGACCAGACGGGCAACGGTTGTCCACCCGGCCAGAACGACAATAAAGATAATCCGATAAAGACTAAGGTTTTCCGACCCCAGAATCTCATCGGACAATCCGATTTTGGAGAGATCAAGAGCCGCCAGAACAATCAGCAACGGCAACAGCGGCAAGGCAATAACACCGTCCGTAAAGCGCATCAGTACCGCGTCAAGCCGCCCGCCGTAATAACCGGCCAGAAGGCCTATCATTGTACCGACCCCCGCTGCAATTAACGCCGCCGTCAGACCAACAAACAGGGATACCTGTCCACCATAAAGCAGCCGCACCAGCAAATCCCGACCGAGTTCATCGGTTCCCAGCGGGTGCTCGGATGAGGCGGGGAGAAATCGGCTGAACAGATCGACAGAACGCCCATCGACGCCAAGCATCGCCTCGACCAGAGGCGCACTGATCGCGATAAACATCAGAAAACCAATCACCAGAGCGCTGACAACGGCGAGGCGATGTTCGCGAAACCGCTGCCAGGTAAGCGCAAGAGGTGTTCGGCCGGCCATTTGTGTATTCATTGGTCGACCTCTCGAAACGACAGGCGAGGATCAAGCCAGACATAGGCCACGTCCGCGAGAAAATTTCCAAATAGTGTCAAAACAGTCGCAAACAGAAGTGTTAACAGGGCAAGATTGAAATCATTTCCCATAATTGCATCGAAAATCAGTTTACCCATGCCGGGATAAGCAAAAATGGTTTCTGTAATCAGGGCACCGGAAAACAGGTACCCGAAATCAAGCGCAATCACTGTGACGACCGGGATCATCGCATTCCGTAGCGCGTGGGCAACAACCACCTGGCGCTTGGAAAGGCCTTTGGCCCGCGCTGTGCGGATATAATCCTGACGCAGGGTTTCGATCATCGCGGCGCGCATATACCGCGTATGTCCGCCAATGCTGGCGATCGTCAAGCTGGCAACCGGCAAGACCAGATAACGAAGATTTTCCCACAAATCGCTGGCACCTGTGTGAACACCCAACCCACCGGCCGGAAGGACACCCAAAATCACAGCAAAAATGATAATCAGCAATAACGCCAACCAGAATGGCGGCACTGAAATACCGGCAAAGGCCAGCAGGTTGATACCGTAATCCAGTTTTGAATAAGGACGGGTCGCTGCAATGATGCCCGCGGGCAAAGCGATCGCAAGCGCCAGAACAAAACTCAGCCCGAGCAACACGACGGTGTTTTTCAATGCGGGCAGCATGACGTCCATAACCGGCTGGGTATGGATACGGGAATAGCCTAGATCACCCTGCAGAGCGGCCATCAGCCAGTTTGCATACCGCTCGATCACGGGTCTGTCGACACCGTAAAGTTCGCGGAGATGCGCCGCGCCCGCCGGAGTCATATTCGGGTCAGAAGAAACCATCAGGTCGACCGGATCGCCAGGCATCAACCCCATTAGTCCGTAAATAACAAACGACATCACCGCCAGCACGACAAACGACTGGATCAGGCGGGACAGGAGAAATCGGGTCATGTGTTACCAGACGAAACGTTCAGGTCATGTTTCCAGTTCAGAGCGTGTATTTATCATACCTGGGCGATCATTCATACGATTCCACCATTCAATCCAGCGCACACTCTTTTGTATCAGTTCTTTGCCTTCAGGGGCCTGTCTGAACAGTGCAATCATGGGGGCCGCGTGAACATCGGCAAGGGTTGGGAAGTTACCTAGAAAATAGCTACCGTCCCCCATCAGCGACTCGATCGTATCGAGGCAGGTTTCTGCGCATTCAAGAGCTGAAGCAATCTTGCCTTCATCAGCATCACCACCTTTTTGCGGAACCCGTATCCGTTCGACAAAAACGTCCCAGACCAGTGTGCGATAGGCATGACTGTCGAGAATGCTGATAATCTGGTTGGCCCGCGCCCACTCGTGAACCGGTTCGGGCATTAACGCCGGACCTTCAAAGGTCTCATCAATGTAGCGCGTGATCGCTCCGGATTCGAATAACCGAAACCCATCGTGTTCAAAAGCCGGTATTTTGCCAAAGGGCTGACGCGCCAGATAATCCGTTGGTAATCCATCCTCTGCAAAAACATCAATCTCTTCCAACTGATAAGGGACCCGCTTTTCCTCAAGTGCCAGACGCACGATGCGGGTATAGACGCTGTAGCTGGCGCCGTAGACGATTGGTTCATTCACTTGCTGGAACTCCAGTTTTCGACCCAAAGGGGCGATATGTTCATGTGCCCCGTCGGCTCGACGCCGTGCAGCCATTTCGGGAGAATAAATGTCCGGGCCCGGAAATAGAGCGGAATAACGGGGACTTCGGCAATATAGATTTCCTGCAAGCGACGCCAGAGTTTCTTGCGTTTGTCACGATCAAGCTCAACTTCGATGGTCTCCAGAAGTTGGTCCATCTCCTTGTTTTTGAACCCGGTGTAGTTCTGTCCGGCATAATTATTGGCTGGTGTTGGGATGTGGGCAGAATGAAGGGTGGTCCGCGGCACATTTTCCGGTGCACTGATCCAGGCATACATGGCGAAGCCGGAAAATTTACGTTCAGTTACGGTCTGTCCAAAAAATACCCGCGCGGGTTCGTTCTTTATGGAGACGTCGATACCGGCAGCTTTCCACTGGCTCTGCAACACCTGCTCAACCAGTTCGCGAGTACGGTTGCCTGCCGTGGTCATGATTTGAAAGGACAGCTTTTCTCCCTTGTTATTGTAACGAATGCCTTTTTTGCGTTTCCCCCACCCGGCTTCATTCAAAAGTCTTGCCGCAATTTTGGGGTCGAAAGCGTAGGTCTCCAGGTCGTCGGC